>JAJUHH010000491.1 GCA_029267975.1 Clostridiales bacterium | reverse complement strand
GAATATTCTGCAGATACCGGGCCTGCTGCTATGGATGCTGCATTTGCCTTCCGCATTCAGGAAAGCACAGCTTTCCTCATCTCCAACCATCTTCAGGTTGGGCAGAATAATCCCGTCAACCAGGTTCAGCTCTAGCTTATCAGAAAGCAGAGCCGAAAAACTTACCTTAAGGCCTGTGGTGAGCCGATAGATATCATAGGGATCCAGGACAATAGAATTGCCCATGCCATGACAGCAGACTGCTCTTCCCTTACAGCCATCGCAGCTGGCTTCCACCAGGTCATCAGTTTCGTATAATTTACCGTCGGATATTTCCTCCAGACTGATATTTCGTTTCATAAAATCCTCCAGAATAAGTCGTTAATTTTATCGTAATTAAACAGTGGCAGCAAGCTTACGGGTTCGCAGGCGAAATTCCGTAGGAGATATTCCTTTCTTCGCTGTGAACTGCTTAATAAAGTAGGTGTCATACTCAAAGCCGGTGGAACGGGCGATTTCATTCAGTTTCATATTGGTATGGGTAAGTAATTCCCCTGCCACCTTCAAGCGATAGGATAATAAGTAGTTCATAGCAGTACAGCCGCACCTGTCCTGAAACAGCTTATTGAGGGATACTCTGTTTAGATGGGCACAGCAGCTCAAATCCTCCAGAGTTATTTTATCCGGGTACTTGGTGTGTATATATTCCAGCACCATATCCACTGGCGATTGTTCCTCCTGCTGGCTGATATCTTCCAGTAAGCCAAGAATTTGAATCAGGTATCTTTTTATTCTGCAAGCCCAAAGTGCATCGCTTTGAGCGGATACTTCGGTACCCAACACAAAGAACCATTCAAATAACTGGGGAAATGCCTTCTCCGTGACATAAGGCACACCGGTATGTCTGTTATCCCTGCGAAAGAGAGATAAGCCTCTTTCTATCCTCAGATCACTGGAACCGTATTTTCTTGCCTCCAGTGCCTCCGTTAACGGCATAGAGCTTAGGAAATCCAGATGGAAGCAAAAGGACTGGGCCGAGAGCTTATTCCTCTCTGTCACCTGCAGGGAATCAGCATCTGATAAGCAAAGAACAGCCGGAGCCTCAATGGTAATCGGACGCTCATTTAAGCTTCCTGCAATACTTCCATAAGTGATAAATGTCAGGGTATACCGCTCCTTGTAAGGATAATGATTGAAATCCTCGTTTACAAGGAACTCAATATTTAAGGTTCTGTTTTTATATCGGTCAAATTGGGGCATAAGATCCTCCTGACAGATAGTATAGTTAAGTGCTTCACTTATGACATTGTACCATAAAATGTCCAAGGATATAATACAAAATGTAACAAGAAGAGAATAAGAAAGAAGAAAGAGGTGTTTGTTATGGCAGTAAACATAGCAATCAATGGCTTTGGCAGAATTGGCAGGCTGGCATTTCGACAGCTGTTTGGTACAGAGGGTTATACGATTGCAGCTGTAAATGATCTCACAAGTCCACAGATGCTTGCACATCTGCTAAAATACGATACAACCCAGGGAATTTATCATAGGAATATCGACTTTGACGAAAATAGCCTGACGGTAGATGGCATAACCATTCCCATCTATGCTGAAAAAGATCCAAGCAAGCTGCCTTGGAGAGACTTAAACATTGATGTGGTTTTAGAATGCACCGGCTTCTTTGCATCCAGGAAAGGGGCTAGCGCCCATATCGATGCAGGTGCGAAAAAGGTAGTGATCTCCACCGCAGCCGGCAAAGATCTTCCTACCATTGTCTTCGGAATCAATGAGCATATGTTAACAAAGGAGGATACCATCGTATCAGCGGCATCCTGCACCACCAACTGCCTGGCTCCCATGGCTTATTATCTAAATGAGCTGGCTCCCATTAAAACAGGATTGATGACCACAATTCATGCTTACACCAATGACCAAAATACCCTGGACGGTCCCCATGCCAAAGGTGATCTGCGTCGGGCCCGCTCTGCAGCCGGCAATATTATACCAACCACTACCGGAGCTGCTAAAGCAATCGGCCTGGTGATTCCCTCCCTGGCCGGTAAGCTGGATGGCATCTCCCAAAGAGTTCCCGTTATGGCAGGTTCCCTCACAGAACTCACCGCAGTGGTAAGCGGTCACGTGACTGTGGAGCAGGTAAATGAGAAGATGAAGAAATCCCAATCCGAGCAATATGGATACACAGAAGCTCCCCTGGTATCCTCTGATATTATTGGAATGACCTACGGCAGCTTGTTTGACGCAACCCAGACAAGAGTATCCCCCCTGGGCGAGGACACCATGGTGAAAATCGCTGCATGGTATGATAACGAAAACTCCTTTACCAGTCAAATGGTAAGGACGGCAAAGTATTTGGCAGCGCTATAAAATCAAAACTATCTGTTGTCTAATGTAGGTGTAAAGGAAGGGGAAAGCAACACGCATCCCGCACACACAGATTGCCGGACATCTTATTGTTTTGTATGCCATGATCAAACATCAAATGTTTGCTCCT
>JAJUHH010000490.1 GCA_029267975.1 Clostridiales bacterium | reverse complement strand
GCTACGATTAAATTCATTCTTTGTACCTCACTTTTTACATTGCTGAAAGTTTAAGCACAGATATTGGCTCATCCTACTTATACTGCAACAGGAATATTCTCAACCTTGGGTCCATACTGATAATTCCGCAATTCAAAGTCTTCAACCTTGAATTCATAGAAATCCTTTACCTCCGGATTCATCCAGAAAGTAGGTGCAGGATAAACAGGGCGCTCAATCAGCTCTTTGACAATGGGAATATGTCTGTCATAAATATGTGCATCCGCAATTACATGCACCAATTCCCCAACTTCATAACCGCATACCTGTGCAAGCATATGCAGCAGAACGGCATACTGACATACATTCATACTGTTTGCTGCCAGAATATCATTGGAGCGCTGATTAAGAATTGCATTTAATACAAGCTTATCTGAATCCTTCTTCTTGGTAACATTGAAGGTCATACTGTAAGCACAAGGATATAGCTTCATCGCATGCAGATCCTGATGTACATAGATATTCGTCATAATTCTGCGGCTATAAGGATTGTTCTTCAGATCATAAATAACACGGTCGACCTGATCCATCTCCCCTTCCTTATAAATGTGCTTTACTCCCAATTGATAACCATAGGCCTTTCCTATGGAGCCATCTTCGTCAGCCCAGGCATCCCATATGTTGCTGTTCAGGTCATGGACATTATTGGATTTCTTCTGCCAGATCCACAAAATCTCGTCGATACAGGTCTTAAAAGCCGTCCTTCGAATGGTTAACGCAGGAAATTCCTTTGATAAATCATATCGGTTTACCACACCGAACTTCTTAATAGTATAAGCATAGGAGCCATCCTCCCACTTGGGTCTTACCTTCTCTCCCTCGGTGCTGACACCGTTCTCCAAGATGTCTTTACACATGTTGATGAATATATGATCCGCCATGCTCATGGTGCTTTATCTCCTTTCCTATTTCCACTTATTGTACCTCATTTATTCTTTCAAAACAACCCTAAGTTCACCCTTAGACATAAGGATGGATGCTCAGGATCGCTCCCCCTAAATATCCCTGTAAAAGCAATGAAGGCTCAAGGAAAATGCCCTCATCACATAGTGATGCGGGCATCTTCCTGGGTCTGTTATGTCTACTTAAATTTTATGTAATACTATCTCAATCACTGCTGTCTTTCTCTATTCTCTATACATGCGAAATTACTTGCACACAAGCAGTTGTTCCTCCGCAAAACGCTTGATATTGGAGGCATTCACATGCTTTCTTATGATTCCATCCTTAACTTCAACTAGCGTAGGTGCCTGCATAATGCTAAGCTCTCTTGTCAGCTCAGGTCTCTCCTCCGCATCGATCACTGTATAATCAAAGCTCTTTAGGTATTCTTTTGCAGCCCGGCAATTGGGGCAGGTCTTGGTCGTAAAGAGGTAAAGTCCATCCTCCATCCCCTTATTGCTTTCCACATTAGCCTCTTCCCTGATACCCTTCAATTCCTGATGTAGTTCCTTGGAGTGGTCAACATCGTAGAGCCTGCGATTCTTATATTCCTGTGCCTTACCATCATTCCAGTTCTGTACCGGACGATAATAGCCTGTAATACGACTATATACCTCGGCATTCTCACCACAGTGAGGACAGGTGAACTGCTCTCCTGCCAGATATCCATGGGTCTTACATACGGAATAGGTAGGTGACATGGTGTAATAAGGTAATTTATAATTTTCTGCGATTGCTTTTACCAGCTTAGCCGCAGCCTTCCAATCAGGCAGCTTTTCCCCTAAGAAAGCATGGAATACGGTACCGGAGGTGTACAGGGTCTGAAGCTCATCCTGAATATCCAGTGCTTCAAAGATATCCTCAGTATATCCTACCGGTAAATGAGAGCTGTTGGTATAGTAGGGTGTATCACCCGGCTTACCGGCTGTCTTGATATCAGACCAACGTTTCCTGTCTGCCTTAGCAAGACGATAGCTTGTTGACTCCGCAGGAGTCGCTTCCAGGTTATAAAGGTCGCCGTATTTCTCCTGATAATCGGAGAGACGCTCTCTCATATGGTTTAAGGTCTTAATTGCAAAGTCTATGGTTTTTCTATGGGTCAAATCCTCACCCAGCCACTTTGCATTCAGGCCAACTTCATTCATACCAACTAAACCAATGGTTGAGAAATGGTTTTCGAAGGTACCCAGATAACGCTTTGTATAAGGATACAGACCTTCCTCCAAAAGCTTGGTCACTACACCTCTCTTTACATGGAGGGAACGGGCAGCGATATCCATCATATGATCCAGGCGCGCAAAGAAATCCTTCTCATCTGCTGCCAAATATGCAATCCGGGGCATGTTAATTGTAACAACACCAATAGAACCGGTACTCTCGCCGGAGCCAAAGAAACCGCCGGTCTTCTTGCGAAGCTCACGCAGATCAAGGCGCAGTCTGCAGCACATGGACCTGATATCGCTGGGTTCCATATCGCTGTTAATGTAATTTGAGAAATAAGGAGTACCGTATTTTGC
>JAJUHH010000489.1 GCA_029267975.1 Clostridiales bacterium | reverse complement strand
GATGCTCCCTTATTTGGCTTATGGTCTCCTCCCGGCAAGAATGCTCCCTTTGTCTGTATCGAGCCCTGGTACGGTCGCTGCGACGCCAGTGATTTTCATGGTACTCTGGAACAGCGGGAATATGGCAACTGCTTACAGCCGGGAGAAGTATTTGAGCGGTCTTATCGTATCGCAATTCATTGATACGTGAAACGTGTGAATATTTTCCAAAGCAGACACATCTCACTACTTTCCTGAGGGCAGGAAAGGACGCAGGGTATTGGCTACATTATTCACCGGCATGGTTTGAAGAATAATCTTACCAGGGCCGGTGATTATGGTATTAAAGACACCCTCTCCTCCCAGGAGCATATTCTTGACTCCCGGAACCGTAAGGATTTCCATGGAACAGGTATCGCTCATTGCTGCCAGATAACCTGTATCAACCACCATCTGCTGACCTGCCTGCAGGGTGTATTCTACTGCATAGCCGTCAATCTCGATAAAGGCCACTCCCTGACCGGATAATCTCTGCATAATAAAGCCTTCTCCGCCAAAGAGTCCCGCACCGAACTTCTTCTGAAAATGCAGGGACAGCTCAACCCCCTGCTCCGAAGCCAAAAAGGCTGACTTCTGCACGATCAGCCCATTATTTGGAGCAATCTGTACGGCACGTATTGACCCCGGAAAGCTGGAAGCAAAAGCGATCATCCCCTCAGCTCCAATTGCTGTATATTTATTCTGAAAAATAGATTCTCCCGAAAACATCCTTCCAAGAGCCTTCCCAATTCCTCCGTTTGCAGAGGTCTCCATCTTCATATTGGGGCTCATCCAGCTCATGGAGCCACGCTCCGTAATTAAGGTCTCACCGGGATTTACATGACAGATCACTACCGGTAAGGGCTCACCAAGAATTTCATACCTCATCTTTCCTACCTACCTTTCCTCACCATCTTCAGCGCTTTCAAACCCAATCCTTTTATGCCTTGCAGGCCAATCATTGAGCTTATGCGCTGGTTAATACCTTTATATCAATTTCCTTTAGGTTGCCAACCAGGGATATGGAGGCTTTTGAAACGTCAAAGTACTTATTTGCAAAATCAATTACATTTGCTCGGTTTACTGCTTCAATACCAGCAATCAGTTCCTCAAGAGCTACCACTCTTCCCCGGTTCATCAGTGCCTTTCCATTGGAATTCATTCTGCTCTTTGCACTTTCATGCCCAAGAATCAGTTCGGTTTTGATCTGTTCCTTGGTCATGGTCAATTCTTCATCACTAATGCCCTTCTTCTTAATTTCTGCGATAATTTGATAAATCTTCTTTACAACTGTGGCAGTTTGAGACGGATTCATGGCGGCATAAATATGAAACAGACCGGTATCCCGATAAGAGCTTCCATAGGAATAGATGGAATAAGTCAAGCCGCTGTTCTCCCTGATCTTTTGAAAGAGTCTGGAACTGACACTCCCTCCCAGAATAGAGTTTACTACCGATAGGGTAAAGCGTTCCTCAGACAGATAAGAGATACAGTCAAAGGCAATGTTACAGTGAAGCTGATCAATATCCTTATTCCGTTTGCATAGAACCCTGTTATACTGGGGTTTTTTTTGTTCTCCCTGGGGCTTGTTCCCCTTTTCCTTAATGGTCCCAAGCTTCCCCTCCAAGAGCTTTAGGATGGAGGACTCATCAAAATTACCCGCAACCGAGACAACAATATTCTCACCCACATAGTAGGTGTCCATAAAATCGCGAATCTGCTGGCTGCTTACTCTTCTTACCACCTTCTTTGTACCAGAGATCATATATCCCAGAGGATGATCCTTCCAAATCCTTTGCTGCAGCATTTCATGTGCCAGATCCTCCGGAGAGTCATCATACATATCAATTTCTTCAATAATGACTCCTTTCTCCTTCTTCAGCGCCTTCTCATCAATGAGAGAATTCTTCAGCATATCTGAGATAATATCGATTGCAATTGGCAGATGCTCACTGAGGGTAGTTGCATAATAGGAGGTACATTCCTTGCTGGTGAATGCATTCATATTACCACCTATTCTTGCCATCTCGTCAGCGATCTGTTTTGCACTGCGGGTTGTGGTGCCCTTAAAGAGCATATGTTCAATGATATGAGCGATACCGTTATTACTTTCGTCTTCATTGGCCGAACCAACATTAATCCAGACACCGAAGGATGCACTTTGCAGATATGGTAAAACTTCGGTCACTACTCTAATCCCATTGGATAACTGATTTATTCTTGTCATATCGGTCCCTCCTATCTTCCTGTAATTTGAATTAACTAATCCTGACGCTTGTAACTTAGAGACAAAGTACTACTCTGATAAATATATTGTAATCGAATGTAAAATATTTCACTGCAGCCTTAATTTTAATTATAATCAATTTTACCACATTTTCAACAAATAAGAAGGAAATCCCATAGGACAAAAAGATAGAGCAGGTTTTCACCTGCCCTATGCTATACAGCAACAGCTCATGGCTGATCTATCCCCTTAGT
>JAJUHH010000488.1 GCA_029267975.1 Clostridiales bacterium | reverse complement strand
GCAATATAAAAACATCCCTCCACAAGCATATGGTTTTGTGTTATACTAATAAGAATAAAATAGGAATAAAACGAACAATTAGGAAAGGATATTTAAGAATGAAGCAGATAGCAAGCTTTACCATTGATCATATGAGATTACTTCCCGGAGTGTATGTCTCCAGGAAGGACAAGATTGGCAGTGAAGTCATTACAACCTTTGATATACGCATGACACGTCCCAACTTTGAACCTGTGATGCTCACCGGCGAGATCCATGCCATTGAACATCTGGCTGCAACCTTCCTGCGCAATCATCCGGAATTCGCAGAAAAAGTAGTTTACTTTGGCCCTATGGGCTGCCGGACAGGTTTTTATCTACTCTTGGGCGGGGATTATAACTCCACTGATATTCTGCCGCTGATCGTGGAAACCTATGAGTTTATCCGCGATTTTAATGGTGATATACCAGGCGCAACCCCTGAAAACTGCGGTAATTATTCCGACATGAACCTGGAATTAGCAAAGCATTATGCAAAGCGTTTTCTGGATGAGGTTCTTTATAACATCACGGAAGACAACCTGTATTACCCGGTGTAATGCCCTTATCCCTGTGCCATATCACGAGTAAACGGGCAGCACTTTTTCATGAAGGATTGAGCAGTCCAATGATCAGAGCTTTTAAGGATACAATATTCATATGTTCTGAAGAGGATAAAATGAAGCACAAAAGAAATCTTGTGTTGTTTATTGCTTCCAGTTTACATCAATTAGTTGAACTGCATTACGAAGTAAAAAGATAAGTTAATATAAGAATTAAGCCAGCAGAGGCTGCTGCATTTTACCGGTATATAAAGGAAGGAAAGAGCAACATCATCCCTCACTCACAGATTGCCGGACATCTTATTGATTTTGAATGCCATTAATCAATTAATTATGTTAACATTATTTCTTACATAATTGTTTGCTTCTGGCATAACAAACTCAACAATCTGTCCGTCAAACAGTGCATGACGGGATGTATGTTGCTCTTTCCTTCTTCTTTACAAACATAATACGGCAGCCTCTGCTGGCTCAGTTTCTATGTTTCAGGTCGGGTTTTTAATTCTTTGCTTTCTCTAAGGTCTCCCAGATTCCGGTGAGATACATTGCTCCCAGGGCACGATCATAAAGTCCATAGCCGGGTTTTCCGGTCTCACCCCAGATCATGCGTCCATGATCAGGACGAACATAGCCCTGATAGTTGTTCTTATGAAGTGCCTTTACGATTTCAACGATATCCATGGAACCACAGGGTGAATAATGTGCACTTTCCTCAAAGCTGCCATCCTCCAGAAGCTTAACATTTCTGATATGCATGAAATGAATTCTTCCCATGGCTGAGTATTTGTCAACCATTCTGACGATATCGTTAAAATGCGCACTACCAAGGGATCCGGTACAGAAGGTCAGTCCGTTATACTCACTGTCTACCAGCTTTAAGAAACGGTCCAGATTCTTCTCAGTGGTAATGATTCTGGGCAGGCCGAAGATGGGATAGGGCGGATCATCAGGATGGATTGCCATTCTGACATCACATTCCTCTGCAACCGGAATAATCTCTTTTAAGAAATATTCCAGATTGCTCCAAAGGGCTTCCTCATCTACTTTGGCATACTTATCAAAGATATCAGCCAGCTGCTCCTTGGTATAGCTTGAATCCCAGCCTGGCAGGGAAAGCTCACCTGTAAGGGGATCCATCTTCTCCAACTGCTCCTTATAGTATACTAACGCTGTAGAACCATCCTCCAGCACCTTATCCAGCTGGGTACGGGTCCAGTCAAATACAGGCATGAAATTATAGCAGATTACCTTTACTCCAGCCTTGGCAAGATTTCTGATATTCTCCTTATAGTTATCTATGTATTTCTGTCTGCTGGGAAGTCCCAGTTTAATATCCTCATGTACAGGAACGCTTTCAATCACATCGAATTTCAGTCCCGCATCCTCTACTTCCTTCTTCAACTGAAGGATACTTTCCATGCTCCACTGCTCTCCTACGGGCACATCATAGATTGCGGTTACTATACTGTACATATTGGGGATCTGGCGGATATAGCTAATCTTTACCGGATCGTCCTTGCCATACCATCGAAATGACATTTTCATATTCTTGTCCTCCTTTGCAGCCAGCCCTGATTATGATTCAAAGGGCTGATCTACCTAAAATGATGAGTAAAATAATCTAAGTAAAATAATTTATAAAATATTATAACACTATCCTGTGTCAGCAACAATGTATGGGTTGCTGTTTGACTTGCAAAAATTGCTGTGATAGAATAGGTTTGTATGATAGAATCGAATTTTCCCGAAAGAATGTGATTGAGGTATCTATGGCAAAAAAATATCACCCTTATCTGACCAGGCAAAGTATGCTGACCAATGAGTATGAAATATTTTATTATTCAAGCACAAACTTACATCAGGTCAATCTTCATCACCATGATTTTTATGAATGTTATCTGTTTTTATCCGGGGATATC
>JAJUHH010000487.1 GCA_029267975.1 Clostridiales bacterium | reverse complement strand
TCCACCGATATCAATACCGATTATGTACTTCTGCTTATTCCCTTTCCTCATGATTAGCCTCCTTATCCACAAGCTCACTTCCCTATGATTATAACGCCATCTTTCTTATTGGTCAATTCAATTTACTTATTATTGTATTATTTTAATATATATCACATTTCTATTATATATAATTGGATATTATGTATAGGTTTGTAGTCTTATTATTATAATAATTATACTATTGATTACATATATTTTACATTATATAATTACCTGTAACACATTTTACTTACTTACGATCGGTAACCTTTCCTTAGTCCCCATCAATAAAAATAAAGGTGGTGTCACATGAAATCAGACACAGGCTCTAACATCCAGAATGTCAAAGCTTCTAACAGAATCTTAGCATTGAAACATATTGCTATACATAAGGGCATGTCTCGCATAGAGCTTGCCAGAATTACCGGTCTGTCTAAAATGACAGCAGTAAATATCGTCAATGAGTTGCTTGCTGCCGATTTAATTACCGAGACCGACACACTTTCCTCCATTACTACATCAGGACGGAAGCCTGTTTCACTTACCTTATCTCCGAATTCCCCCTGTATATGCGGTATCTTAATCAAACGTGAACTGATTCAGATCATATTGTCCGATCTTGGATGCAACATTTTCTATCAGGAAGAATTTCATTACAAAGAACTAAGCTCATCTGACGAATTACTGAGCATGATAGAGAATTTATACCGAAGGTGCAGTGCATCTACCGATCGAAGAATCCTTGCCATTGGTATTTCCTGCCTGGGTCCCCTCGATACCAGCAGGGGACTTATTTTAGACCCGCCCTTGTTTTATGGGATTAAAAATCTCCCCATTGTATCAATCATTGAAGAAATGACAGGTCTTCCTGTCTTTCTGGTACATGACGCTACAGCCGGCGCTTTTTCCGAAAAATTATTAGGAATAGGCAGGAATATTACTAATTTTGTGTACCTGCATATTATAAACGGTATCGGTGCCGGCCTGGTATTAAATAACGCCTTATACGACGGAGACACGGGTCAAAGCGGAGAAATCGAGCATACCTGCATTGATTTCCACGGTCCGGCTTGCAGCTGCGGAAGTCATGGTTGCCTTGGACTTTATACCGGCATTGATCATCTTCGCGCCCGCATTCAGGAGCTATCTGTAATCTATCCAGGGTCCCCTCTGAGTATGTTGCCCTTTCCCGAATGGAGGGATATCATCACCGCAGGTAATCATCGGGATCCCCTGGCTTTAACTGTATTAGAAGAATTTTGCTCTTATATTGCATATGCCCTGACCAGTACCTTATCCCTGCTTAATTTATCCACTGTTATTGTTGGTTATTCTTCTGATAATGACGGAGATATTATAGAGGAACTGCTTTCATACAAATTAAACACTCATGTCATGTCGGCAAAATATCAGCCTATTACTGTCACTCATTCCTCCTTCAAGGGCAATGCGCCCTTGATCGGTTCTGTGGCTATCATCGCTGATAAGGTATTTTCAAAACTGCTGCCCTTAAAGGAGTTAGAAAATACAAGCAGTCTCTAAAACAAGATGAACGATAAATCCTTTCATTTGTCACGAAAAATGGGAGGCAGATTTCATAACTCTGCCTCCCATAACTAAAATATGTAATTTAAGCATCCATACCTGCTACGCCCACTTCTGCAAGATACCTTACCCTTTGATCACCGGCTTTTCATCAATAAATTCTATCTCTACCTTCGACAGGTACCAGGATTGTCCATGATCATTGTTTCCCTGATAAAATAGATATACCCTGTCATCATCATCTACAAAAACAAAAGGATGCCCGGATTCAGATGAATTCCAACTGCCTACTTCTCCATTCTTTAAGAAGGGCTGATCTGACAACCGTTTAAAATTGATCCCATCCTCACTTACTGCCACACCGATTTGTTGGGGACAATTATTATAAGCGCCGGCATAAAACATAAAGACCTTATTGAATCTAACCATTGTCGCCGGAGCTTCGATACACTCCTGTTCCCAGTCATATTCCGGACGCAGGATCGTATCCGAACAACATTGTGTCCAATGATCACGATAAAATGCGCCATCCAGCGGGCAGCTGCTGACTCCTAACATTTGAATTTTACCTTTAACATCGCGCGTAGCCCAATATATGAATAATTGATTTTGGAATATACACACATCAGCATCAATTGCTCTTCCATTATTCCACTCTCCTACCGGGCGAATAATGGGATTCGTTTCATTACGCACAAAATTGATACCATCAAAGGAATATGCGTGGCATATTGCATCCCGTTCAAAATTCCCATAGGTCTGATAGAAAAGATGTACCTTTCCATCTAAAACTATCGCTCCCGGCGCACATATCCCCCTTTCCTCCAGTGCCCCAACCGGTTCTATATCCGCAAGCTTTTCCCATTCTACCATATCGGTGCTGCTTGCTATGCCTATTCCCCAGACTTCTTTTCCATCTTTTTTCGCTTGATTT
>JAJUHH010000486.1 GCA_029267975.1 Clostridiales bacterium | reverse complement strand
GAGGAATTACCGAAGACAAGACCTTCCTGCCTTACAGCCTTGCCCAGGTCAGCCAGAATATTGCGCTTGGGACCCATCTCATAGGCATTCCAATGAGAAAGCTTACTCTGATACATCTGGAAGCCGTCATGATGCTCCGCAACCGGAATCACATATCTGGCACCGGCTTTCTTGAATAGCGCTGCCCATTCCTCCGGCTGAAACTTCTCCATGGTGAACATGGGGATAAAGTCCTTATAACCGAAATTCTTATGCTCCCCATAGGTTTTCACATGGTGCTCAAACTCCGGTGTGCCCTGGATATACATATTTCTGGAATACCATTCATTATTAAAGGCTGGCACAGAAAAAATACCCCAATGTATAAAAACACCAAACTTAAGCTTCCGATACCAATCCGGAATCTTATAATTAGATAAGGAATCCCAATTATCCTTAAATTCACCCTTACGGATGACTTCTTCGATCTGCTCCAATAGATCCTTCATATCATGCTCTCTCCTCTGCGTTTATGATTAGTTAATTACAGCTCAACATAGATTTTATAACAACATTCTCTTACACTAAAACTGACACATAATTTCCATTGTATCCATTATTGTACCCTAACTCAATGAATTTATGGCAAATCATTCAATTAAGGAAGCATTCAGTTACCTAAGACACTGAACTTTTCCTGTAAAACTCTCTATACAAAAAAGTCCACGAAAGTCTATGATATAAGACTATCGTGGACTATACGTGTTAAATATACTTTACTCTTCTTATCTTCCGGTAGGATATTGTTCACATACCTTCAATAAGGGTTCGTAAATTGTCCTTGCCGCATTCTCCTGGAAGGTAGGATCAGACAATTTTTCAAAATCACTCTTATTGGATAGAAAACCAAGCTCGATCAATACTGCCGGTACTGTATTCTTATGAACAACGGTATAGCGTTCCGCTCTTGAACCACGGTTTTTGGTACCTAAGGTCGAACTGATACTGTCTACAAAGATATCCGCCAGCTTCTTGCTGGTCAGCCCTGCACTGTTGGCTTTGTTATTATTAGTGGAATAGTAAACCTCTGTGCCGTAAGGACTGGAAGATAAATTTGCATTCATATGTAAGCTTACAAAGAGGTCCGCACCGTATTTACTTGCAAATGCGGCACGATCACTTAAGGACATATCCACATCCTTAATTCTTGTGTAATATACCTTCAGCTTGGATGGATCAGAATCGAAATATTTCTTGCCAATGGTATAAAGTATCTTAAAGTTAAGATCCTTCTCATCGGTGTTAAAATAATGCGCTCCTGCTGCTCCGCCACCGTGCCCCGGGTCTAAAATAACGATATTCTTGTAAATTTCACGGGGATTGCCTACATTGACATAGATGAAGGAGTCATCCACTGCATACTCATAACCTTGAAGCTTGGTGGTCTTAAAGGTAATTACCGTCTCATTATTGGAATTCAGCGAAACACTAATATCCTTCACCGTGCTGGCGTTATTAATAATATTATTCAGCTGAGAGCTGTAATCACCAGGCAGCTTGATGATAAAACGGTTATTGAAATAATCATCTTCGTCCGTCAGCATAGCATAGGTGATGCCTGCCGGCTTTGGAATTTTGATTTCATAAGCACTGGGATCGGTTACCACAGGAGCGTCCGGCTGTGTTGGCTGCTGAGGTGCACCAGTTCCAGGCAATTCAAACAGCAGGGAATACTGATTTCCATTTTCTGCTACATAAAATTCATAGCCATCCTTCAGGCCTAAGATGATCTGGGTGCGGCCTGACTGACTTGTCATACTTACCATGGTGATATACTTGGCATCTGTCAGGGTGCTGTTGATATCTCCCAGTGCATTGGCGGTATAAGGTAAATCAATCACTAACATACCGCTGGAAAAATTAGGCGTAAGCTTTATGGGAGTCATACCCGTTAAGGTAAGGTAATCACCATCACTATTGGTACCTACCACTGCAGATGTCAGGGTATTATAATAAACAGTTACATACAGGGTCTGCTTATCCGAAGATAAGGACAGATCATAGGTGTAATCAGAGCTAAGCAGCTCCAGGATAAAGATGGAGCTCATATCATAGGCATTGTTATACACACCAATGGTATTTACAATATTACTGTAGGTACCATACATTTGATAAACCTGGTCCATGCTGCTTGTCTGACTTACCTGAATGGAAATGCTCTGATCCGCCTGATTGGCAACAATCTTTCCAAATGCACCTGATGCCTGGAAGGCAAAGGTTTCACTGTTAATCTTATAATTGCTGTAATCTCTGACAACAGAGGTGAGGACGGCAGGGGTCGTTACCGTTGCATCCTCGTTCAGACTATGTACCTTGCTGCTGCTACTATAAAGCTGCTGATCCCCGGTCCATTGCCCCAGAATTGTACCCGGGTTGATTACAACACTGTCATCGCCGCCAAGCTCCGGTGAGGAGCCTGAATTCCCGGAAGAGGCTTTACGGGTAGTAATCACCGAGGTGCGGGT
>JAJUHH010000485.1 GCA_029267975.1 Clostridiales bacterium | reverse complement strand
GCTAAGAGGGACAGGAGTTCATCCACCATGGTCTGTATCTCACTGCCTTCCAGTGTCCGTTCCATAGAACCGAATTCCAAACGTACGGTAACACTCTTCTTGCCGGGCAAGAGCTTCTCATCCTCAAACACATCAATCAGACGCAGGCCCTGAAGATACTCACACTGATATTCCTTAATATAGCCAACAATTGCTTCATAGCGAAGGGTCTTATCCACAAGTAAGCTCAAGTCGATGCTTACACCCGGATATTTGGATACCTCAGTGTAGCGCAGGGGCTCGGCTGCTACTTTCTCAAAGTTTTCAATGTCAATTTCAGCAAAGGCAACATTGAGCTTTTTATCGATCTTATTCTTAATCCTTGGATTAAGCAGGGAGAAATAGCCGATCTCCTCTCCCTTAAGCATGACTGCTGCGCAGTTAACGGGATGAATATAATTATGCTTTGCCAACTCCTCCTTAACAGCAAAGGAAGGATTGATATTCTTGATGGCAGCAACCACCTGCTCGATGATTTCCTTACACTTATAATATACTTCCTTCTCTGTCAGCTTCTTACTGGCTACCACAAAGGCAAGCTTCTTACGCTCATCTGCCAGACCATCTGCACGAAGACCATTGGCAACGCGGCCGATCTCATACATACCCATCTCCGGGAAGCTATCCACGTTCTTGTAAACGAAACCAAGAAGAGTGGGAATCATGGTTGCACGGATGGTATCATTTTCAGCTGTCAGGGAATTTACAATTCGTATATTGGGCTCAGTCTGGATGCCTAACTCCTTATTCAGCTTACTCTCATACCAAATGTAGCTGTGAACCTCATTCATAGCGAAACGCTGTGTCAGCAGTTCCTTCATGCGGTATTCATTGCTTCTCTCAATGCTGTGGCGGATGGGTACCAAAAAGCTCTTGGTCGATACAATACTGAAATTGTCATAGCCATAGATACGGGTGATTTCTTCAATAATATCCGCTTTGATGGTAACGTCCTTGGTTGCTCTCCAGGAGGGTACCATAACCCGGAAGGAGTCCTGATTACGGGTAACGCCAAAGCCCAGTGCTGTCAGTGTCTCCTCAATCTGGTCGGAAGAAATGTCAATACCGGTATATTTATCTACATAGGCTTTATCAAAATCAATCTGAATAGTATCATATTTCTTAACATAGCAATCCGTCAGGGATGAGGTCACCTTGGCACCCGGATCAATCTCAGTCAGCAGCTTCACAAAGCGCTCGATAGCGGGAATGGTAAGCTCCGGATCCAGGGTCTTCTCATAGCGGGCGCTGGCATCTGTACGCAGTCCCAGTCTGCTTGCTGACTTACGGACCGATACACCATCAAAGTTGGCAGACTCAAGAAGCACGGAGTTGGTTTCATCCGTAATTTCAGACAGCTCACCACCCATGATTCCGGCAATGGCTACCGGCTCCTTCTCATCACAGATCAGCAGGGTATCCGTATCCACCTTACGGGTGACACTATCCAGGGTTGTGAAGGATACCGTCTCAGGGTAGGTCTTAACACGAATGGAAGATACCTTCTGATTGTCAAAGGCATGCATGGGCTGACCAAGCTCCATCATCAGATAATTGGTTAAGTCCGCCAGCAGGTTAATGGATCTCATACCACAATAGTTGAGGCGGATTCTCATATTGATGGGAGCCTTCTTCTTGCTGATGTTGCCGATGGAGATACAGCTGTAGCGGAAGGTCTTCTCTACGTTCTCCACCTTAACGTCAATCGCCTTCAGATCCTTGAAGACACTGGTATCCGTTACATCAAGAGGCTTTAAGGGTCTCTTGGTCAATACGGATATTTCTCTTGCAATACCATAATGTCCCCATAGGTCCGGGCGGTTGGTTAAAGACTTGTTATCCACCTCAAAGATGGTATCTTCCAACTGCATGATTGACTTTATATCCGTTCCTAAGGGATAGATATCCTCTAGTATCATCAGGCCGGAATGATCCTCGCTGATTCCAAGCTCCTTCTCAGAGCAGCACATACCGTGACTGATCTCACCGGCAATCTTTGCTTCCTTAATCTCAAGGTCACCAACCTGACCACCCAGGGTTGCAAAGGGAACCACTGCTCCCACAAATACATTGGGGGCACCGCAGACACAATCCACAATCTCTTTGCCGATATCAACCTTTACCAAATGCAGCTTCTTGGAATTTGGATGATCCTTAATCTCGATAATCTTGCCGACTACCACGCCCCGGATATTCTTACCCTTTTCCTCAATTCCTTCCACCTCTGCAGTGGATAAGGTAAATCTATTAATTAATTCTTTTAAATCAATACCGGATAAATCCGTGAATTCAGATATCCAATTCATTGAAATATACATATCATAACCTCCATACTGCCAATGCCCCTGCAATTGGGCATCGCACAAATTTGCTCTGTAAATAAGCCTTGCTCTTCACACTGTTTTCCTAAACTATACTGTGAACTTCTTCAGCTGCTTTAAGTTACCACTGTTGAAGAGACGAATGT
>JAJUHH010000484.1 GCA_029267975.1 Clostridiales bacterium | reverse complement strand
GGAGGCGAGCGGCACCGTCACCAGCCAGGCGGCGAGCGGGAGTTTCCAGGCCGTGGGAAGCCAGCCGCTCAATACGGAAAGGACGCCGAAAATATTCAGGCAGACAAAGACTATTCCGGCGGCACCAAAGAGTAAGAAGATCCATGCGGTACCTTTAAGATCCTTATATTTATCCGCTTTCATGACATAGGGGGAAGAATCATGGGTATGGCGAATTGCATCAGGATCATCTTCCTCCGGGATTTCTTCCATTAAATCTTCCTTAGCAGCGGCTTTTACTTTTGAAGTTTTTTTCGGAAGTCTGTCTTCTGCCCCTTCCTCAGCGTCTTCTGCCTCCTCCTGATAATACTCAATCTCAGGGCCGGCTTCTTCCTCAAGGTCTGTGTCATCGCTGGCAGCCACAGGGCTGTCAGCCGCATCCTCCCCTAGCTCTGTCAGGGCTTCTTCCCCGCTTTTAGGAGCATCATCCGCATAGACTCCATTGGCTATATTTTCCCGTTCTACAAAGTAGAAGGCCTGATATAGTTGTCTTGCCAGCGCTTCTGCCTTAGGGGGAATACTGACAATATAAGCTTCACTTTCCTCGTCATAGGATACATCAGAGGGGAGATCGGAATAATTAAAGTAATTGGAAAGCTTATCTGCAAGCTTCTTGCTCTCGGATTGAAAGAAGGGCATGAGTAAAGTGCCTTCCTCTGCATCCAGACCCTCCTCCAGATTCTCTACCAGGGGAACCTTACAATCGGCACACTTGGTATAGCCTTCCTGATATTCTGCTTTACATTTTGGACAATATGGCATCGTTTCAACTCCATTTCATATATTATAGATCTTTCATTGCATCGACCCTATTTTCTTGAAGCTTAACATCGATTATTGACATGTCTTTATACAGAGGACCACATGCCATTCCAGTCAGAGATCAGGAATTATTCAGCAA
Organism: Clostridiales bacterium; assembly: GCA_029267975.1. Taxonomy (GTDB): domain Bacteria; phylum Bacillota; class Clostridia; order Lachnospirales; family Lachnospiraceae; genus Mobilitalea. The sequence goes on along the minus strand of JAJUHH010000484.1, from coordinate 1,578 downwards.
TAAAACGGTGGAAGGCTTTCTTACCTTTACGAACCAGAAGAGCGCCGTCACTGTCAAAATCATTGGGAGTAAATACCCGGCCTATATCGGTCACCTTCACATCATTTACCGTTACGCCGCCTTGTTCAATGGTACGTCTGGCATCGGAGCGGGAGCTGGAAAGCTTTGCGTCACACATCATGGTGATCAGGTCTATTCCCTCTGCAAATCTTGCGGCAGGGTAAGTGGTGGTGGGCATATCCTCGGATTTCATGCCGCCTCCGAATAAGGCTCTGGCAGCCTCCTGGGCTTTATTCGCTTCCTCTTCCCCGTGTACAATCTTGGTGATTTCAAAGGCCAGAACCTCTTTTGCGATATTGATCTCTGCATCCTTTAAGGCACCAAGTCTTCTTACCTCATCCATAGGAAGGAAGGTTAACAGACCAAGGCATTCCTCCACCTTAACGTCCTCGATATTTCTCCAGTACTGGTAGAACTCATAAGGAGAGGTCTTATTGGGATCCAACCATACAGCACCCTTCATGGTCTTACCCATCTTGATGCCCTCACTGGTAGTTAAGAGCTTGAAGGTTAAGCCGAACGCAGGCTTTTGCTCCTTACGGCGGATCAGGTCAACACCGCCTAAGATGTTGGACCACTGGTCATTACCGCCCAACTGCAGGGTACAGTTATATAATTTATTCAGCTTCCAGAAGTCATAGGACTGCATTAGCATATAATTGAATTCAAAGAAGGTCAGTCCCTTTTCCATTCGGGTTTTGTAGCAGTCTGCGGTTAACATTTTATTTACGGAAAAATGTATTCCGATCTCTCTTAAGAACTCTACATAATTTAAGTCCAAGAGCCAGTCCGCATTGTTGGCGATAATGGCTCTGTCATTACTGAAATCAATAAATTTGGAGAGCTGCTTCCGGAAGCATTCCGCATTGTGCTGGATGGTTTCTATGGTCATCAGGGTACGCATATCGGACTTACCGGTAGGATCACCGATCATGGTAGTTCCGCCGCCCAGAAGTGCAATGGGCTTGTGTCCGGCACGCTGCATATGCATCATAGCCATAACGGTAAGAAAATGTCCTGCTGTCAAGCTGTCTGCAGTAGCATCAAAGCCTATATAAAAGGTAACGGATTCCTTTCCTAATAATTCGCGAACTTCCTCTTCATGGGTGCATTGCTCAATAAACCCACGTTCCTTCAATATGTCATATACATTGGTTGACATTGGTACTCCTCCTAGTTTCATCTTGTTTTTAACTAAAGAACATTATAAATGATTAGCCATTTATTTTCAATCATTATTCAGGTACTGTCTGTGCCTGTGGGCAAGTGAGAGTATCATTTATATGAGAAAGTATGTCTCAGACTCCCGGAAAGATAGGAATAGAACCCGGTATTACTCATGTATGGGTAAGATAATGACAATTGTCATGCCTAAGTTATAACCAGCGTCACTTCCTGTATACATCATCCTTGTGTATGATAAGTATAGGTGAAAGGCGCAGGAATTGAGAGGATCGGCACAATAGAGGAATTTCATCAAAAGATTGCCTTTCTGATTATCAAACATCAGCAGTGAAT
>JAJUHH010000483.1 GCA_029267975.1 Clostridiales bacterium | reverse complement strand
TAATTTTAATTCAAAGCAAAATACCAGGCCTGGCATGAAGATGCCATGGTTTGGGGATGGGAGCTTATCCCCAAGGCAAGTATTTGAGGACAGCCAAAGCGGCTGGAAGCAGTTCTGGGAGACCGGCGGAGCCATCGACTTGCATCAGAGCAAGGATCCCAGGGCCAAGGAGCTGGAGCGCAGACTGGTCTTATCCAGGTATCTGATGGCAATTAATTGCTGCGGCTCTCTGCCCCCGCAGGAAACAGGCTTGACTTGCAACAGCTGGCATGGTAAATTCCATCTGGAGATGTACCTTTGGCATATGGCCTATCTTCCCCTTTGGGAGAATACCCACAGGATGAAAGATAGCTTATCCTGGTATCAGACTCATTTAAGGGAAGCAAAAGAGAATGCAGCCAGAAATGGTTTTCGGGGGGCCAAGTGGCCCAAGCAGGTGGCTTATGATGCCCTGGACAGCCCTTCCCCCATAGCTACCTTGCTGCTCTGGCAGCAGCCCCATATCATTTATCTGCTGGAGCTCGCTTACTGCAGTGGAGAGAGCGACGAATTTCTGAGAGAATATTATGAGCTGGTGAAAGAAACCGCAGATTATATGGCGGATATTGTGGTATGGAATGACGAAGACGGCAGCTATGAGCTGCTGCCGCCACTGATTCCGGCCCAGGAGGCCCATGATCCGCAGTATACCAAAAATCCTACCTTTGAGCTGGAATACTGGTGCTTTGCCCTGGAGCTTGCAGTAAGCTGGGCCAAGCGCCTGGGGTGCTTGAAGGACTCAGAGAAGTGGCAGGAGGTATCTGCTCATATGGCCAAGGCAGCTGTCAAAGAGGGCTGTTATCTTGCTCATGAGAATTGTCCGGATACCTTTGTGAAGTATAATAAGGATCATCCTTCCATGCTGGCAGCCTACGGCTTAATCGACAGCAAAAGGCTGAACAGGGACATGGTATACAATACACTTAGAAGGGTAGTGGGGGAATGGGATTTCTCTACTACCTGGGGTTGGGATTTTGCAATGCTGGCTATGACAGCCGTAAGGCTGGGTGAGCCGAAATTGGCTCTTGACCTTCTCTTAATGGGCACAGATAATAATTGCTATGCTGTGAATGGCCACAATGTTCAGAAAATGCGTAAAGACCTGCCGGTCTATCTTCCAGGCAATGGTTCCATATTACTTGCCGCAGCAATGATGGCCGCCGGATACGCAGGCTGCCCTGATCAGTGCCCGGGATTTCCTAAGAACGGACAGTGGGCGGTGGAATATGAGAATATCAGACCATTTCCATATTAATATAGAATTTACCGAAATGATTTTACCAAAGGAGTAGCTGGGGGATGGAAAAGTATTTATATTCGGATAATATCGGAGGGATCACCCTGGAACGTGTTGAACGGGATTCCAGCTTTAATATGATGACAAAGCACTTTCATAATGAGTATGAAATTTATTATCTGATGAGTGGTGAGAGATATTACTTTATAGAAAAGCAGACCTATTATATCAAGAAGGGAAGCCTTGTTATTATTGACCGCAATCAGATCCACAAAACTGTCACGGCAAACACCACTTATCATGACAGAGTGTTGATGCTGATTGGTGAAGAAGCTTTGGAGGCCATGTTTCAGCTATATGACAACATTGATATCCGCCACTTCTTTGCAAAGTATTCAGGAGTGATTGAGCTCAATGAAATCGGTCAGAATTATGTGGAGCACCTGCTGTCAGAGGTTGAAACAGAGCTTGAGGAAAAGCATACCGGCTTTGAGTTCGCCATTAAGGCAAAGATTGCGGAGCTGATCATCTTTGCCTACCGCTGCAGAACAGGTGAGAATGTGACCATGCAGGGGGACACCAGCAAATCAGAGAAATATAAAAAGATCAATGAGATTGCGGAATATATCACGCACAACTATCAAAGCAACATCTCCCTGGCGGATATCGCCCGGCGCTTTTATATCAGCAAAAGCTATCTGAGCCGGATATACAAGGAGGTCACCGGCTTTACCGTAAATGAATATATCAATGTCCTTCGTACCAAGAAGGCAAAGCAGCTGCTGGAGAATACAGACTACAGTATTACCAAAATCGCTGAACTGATCGGCTATGACAGTATTACCTACTTCGAAAAGGTTTTTAAGAAATATATCGAACTGTCCCCCTTAAAATACCGTAAAAAGCTTGAGAAGCAAAAGATAAGGGGAAAATAAAAGGGAAATTAGAAAAGAGGGCGTTGGCATCAGATAGGTTAGGTATAAAAGAAAAGGTTGTTTCATTACGTAAATAAAGAAGGAAGAAACAATGTATCCCAGAGGCTGTTTCGTAATAATAAGGATTAAATAAATAAGGAAGGAACAACATATATCCCAAAATGCACTGTTTGCCGGACAGATTATTGATTTTGCTATGCCAGAAGCAAACATCTATGTTTGATAAAATGGCATACAAAATTAATAAGATGTCCGGCAATCTGTGTGTGGGGATATATGTTGTTCCTTCCTTCACTTTTCGTTTAGATT
>JAJUHH010000482.1 GCA_029267975.1 Clostridiales bacterium | reverse complement strand
TATAATAATGAACCTCCGGTGCCCAGAAATTACGGTCAGCCCAGAAGCCCTCAGGCTTATGGAATACTTCAATTGCCTCACTCCAAGTAGTAAGATCATCGCTGACATAGACATCAAATCCGCTGCATATGCCCCAGCATTCATCACCCCTGGTTCCGTACATATAATATTTGTTGTCGTAGGTAAGGATAAAAGGATCACGGATATTTATCTGTTTCGTGGTCATAGCATGTCCCTTTCTTTCGGTATTAGATCGTTTTATGTAATTTTCAACGCTTGCTTGTTGTTTTCCAATTTAAGCCATAGCCTATTATAACAGTTTTCTATATAATATTCAAATACATAGCTCAGAAATGCAATAGCCCATAAATTCTCCTATAAATTATCATAAGAAATAGCCTTTTAACTGTATTTGCATTAAGTCTATGAAAGTAATAACAGCAAGACAGCCCTGCAAGAAAGATGAGAGATCTGGATCCTGCAGGGCTGTTTCTATGAGTCAATAGGGAATAGCAATAAGGATATAATATTTAATAAAATCTTAAATGGGTAATTGCTGTTGTCATGCAATAATCTACTACTGCCATACCCATAGCGAAAAAGGTTAGGATGACAAGCAGTACAAATGCTGTCTTATCATATATCATTTGCTTTTGCTTTATATTGGCCAGCAGGACCTCCCCTCCCAGGGCAATGAAGATCAAGGGCCATAGGCGAAAGATCAGATCGTAGGATAGTTGTGCAAAAAACAGCTTTAATAAAAACAGGATACCAAAGACAAGCAGCATCATACCCAGGGTAATTGTTCCGACTCTATGGGTTTTTTCCATTACAGAATACCTCCTTTATCTTCCAGAAACTGATCCTTCTCAAGAGCATCCAGATCCCTCTTCTTACCCCGGATCAGGTGAATACCCAGTGCGATGATAGCAACACTGACAAAGAGCTGAGGAATATATCTTCCGACGTAACTTAATGCATAGGACAGATAATCTGGTAGGGCAAAACGGATCATATCATACATATTGTTCCAAAGAATTGTAACACCCACTACGATCAAAACCACTGCGAATGCAGTTCTATATTTGGTCTGTAATAATTTTGCTTTTTCCTTGCTTAAATCGGGAAGAAGGACATACTCATCCTCCATGGCATAGAATTCATCATCCGGCATAGAGCGAAGATTATGGGTATCAAAGAAGGCGTAAAACCAGATAATGGGGATCAGGGCTAATATTGGACCCATATTCAACCAAGCGGATAAGAATATCACAGCTGCGAAGAGAGACATGAGGCTTAAGCCCCGTTTCATAAAGCCCATGTACATTTGCCCTGCTCCGGGAATCATTGAAAAACAAAAGGTGAGAAAACTACTTTTCTTTCTTATCATTCTTTGTTACCTCCATATGAATAATGTTATTCGAAAAATCCTTCATTGAGTCACTTAATTTATACATGTTATCCCGCAGCCGATCAGTAAAGGAATAGTGATCCTCTGATGAGAAAATGCTTTCGTGGGTTTCCTGAGTCTCCGGCCTTGATATGCCGGAATCAAGGGGTGAGGCAGCATTCATGGTAAGGATCAGCATAATCAGAGCGGCAATGGTTGCTGTTCCAACCTTAAGACTATAGAATAAGAGCTGCATTTTCTTTGAGCTTTCCCGTGCCTTCATGGCAAGCTTCACCTCGGGTCTTCTTGTTGCTGTCAGCACCTTTTCCTTAAAGTCTCTGGGTGCCGGAAGCGTAGCAGCTGATAAGTAAGTATCCAATCGGTCAGCACAGTGATTACAGGAGCTAATGTGAGCCAAAAATTCCAGCGTATCGTCAGGGTTTAATTTGTCCTGTACAAAATCCAAATAGGTTTCTTCTGCGATATGTTGTCTGTCATTCATTTAAGATTGCCCCCTTTCGATAGGTCTTTTGCAGCATTGCCCTTGCCCGATAAATCTGGGTTTGGACAGTCTTCAGATTCTTACCGGTGTTTTCTGCAATCTCTGCCGCAGATAGTTCACGGTAAAAATAATCCAGTGCAATTTCCCGGTACGGTGATTTTAAACGATTGCATCGTTCGGATAATTGCCTTTTAACCTCCAGCTCCAATACATTTTCCTCAGGGGAAGGCTCTTTGTTCTTCTGAGTCAGGAAATATTCGTCCTCTGTAGGGATATTTTGCCGTTCGGATTTCTTAATGAAATCCAGACATTTGTTGGTGGCAATCCGGCACAACCAAGCCTTTTCATATTGACGGTCGAAGGTGGAAAGGTGTTTATAAGCGGAGAGGAAAGTTTCTTGGGCAAGATCTTCGGCGTCAAAGTAATCTTTTACTATCTTATAACAGATGGAGAATATTAAGTTTTGATACGTATCTATCAGATATTCATAGTATTGCTCGTTGTTAATCTGTTCCGCCTCCCTTCGCCTTTCCGTATATCAATAACGAATGTGGCATGCAGCTATCTTCAATTTTTTCAAAATTTATGCGGAAGTTATCAGCGTATTCACTTGCTTAGCTGTATCATAATAC
>JAJUHH010000481.1 GCA_029267975.1 Clostridiales bacterium | reverse complement strand
ACAGCATTATATTTGAAGTTACGGTTCCTGCCAATGCAGAATGCTTCTTTAAGCTACCGGTTGATTGTAAGCTTAGGGAGAATGAAACGATAGAGGAAGCAGGAAGCTTCTTGCTTGCACCCGGTTGCCACAGGATCGTCGGGAAAATGTGCAGTTAGGATGCGGTATCGCTATGATGCTTAGCTAGGTAGAAGTGAGCATGCTTAGGCTGGGGTAAGAGGGACACAAAGTAAGCGGCTGCTTGCATCGGAAGATAAGCTTGCATCGGAATATAAAATACTAATGATGAAAGGGTATTACTACAATAAGGGTTACTCTTAAATATAAGGAAATGGGGTAAAATGGTTATGGACAGATTTGCACAGATAGCGCAGGAAGGTATTGTGTTTGACCAGGAGGGATTGATTATTCCAGGTCCAATAGAAAAAGAGCCCACTTATTTTTCTATTGAGAACAACGGATCACAGGCATTTACACCCTTAAAGAGAATAGAGTCAGAAGAAGAATTAAGGGCAGCTCTATTGGAAGAAAGAAAAAGATTCCTCCCATTTACGGAAGATTATGCACCGAAGACTGAAAATCTAAGGGAGAAACATGTACTAGATCAGGCTTTATGGCGGATTCAAACAGAAGATGATAAAGAGGATTTTCGTCAGGTCCTGGATGGTCAGGGAGAGTGGGAGAGGGTTACAATCCCTCACTATGGAGCACCGGTAGGTAGGGCAAGGACCTTTTATCGGATGACCTTTGACCTGTCAGAGGATATGTTATCGAAAGAAGCTATCTATGTATGCTTTAAGGGAGTGGATTACAAGGCCAGTATCTTTATTAACGATCGCTTTGTGGGTTTGCATGAAGGCTTCTTTGAACCTTTCGAGTTTCAAATTACTGAGTTTGTAAGGGAGAAAGGTAACAGTATGCTTGTCATGGTTGAGAATGACAAGGTTCATTCTGAGGGTGGGGAGAAATATATGCAGCAACCAGCCCTGGCTTTGATGATAGCCAGGTCGGCTGGCATCATTGCCCTCCTGGAATGGGGATCTATCAGGATGTATTTATAGAAGGTCGCTCACAAATGTACCTATCTGATATTTTTGTACAACCCATGGACAACCTTGAGGATGCCTGCTGCTGGGTTGAGGTATCCGGAAGCCAGCTTATGAATCAAAAGTGCAAACTGATGCTGTCTGTGTATGGACAAAACTTCAAAGAGACGATCTTTGAAGATATGATGTATGAACCATCAACCAGGCTGGAAGTGGGGCTAGGTGATTCCCTGACAGAAGCCAAGGTAAAATCACAAGGGACCTATCATAAACCAAAGCCTCTCTATATCGGATCTGGACGGAATTTATTTAAAATACCGATCCACATCCCCCATGCCAGAAGGTGGGACCCTGAGCAACCCTGGCTATACCAGGTGCAGGTTCGCCTTCTGAATGAGGATGAGATTGTAGTTGACTGCAGGAGCCGGCAGTTTGGTATGCGAACATTTACCATGGATACCCAAGGCTCACCCAAAGGGGAGTTTGCCCTGAATGGCCAGCCCATTCGGCTGCGGGGTGCCAATACCATGGGACATGAACAGCAATGCATTATGAAGAAGGATTATGAGCAACTGATTGATGATATTTTGCTGGCAAAGTTATGCCATATGAATTTTCTTCGGATCACACAGAGACCGGTTCAGCCGGAGATGTATGATTATTGCGATAGATTAGGGCTGATGCTGCAGACGGATCTTCCTTTGTTCGGAGTTATGAGCCGAGAGAAATTTTGTGAATGTGTAAAGCAGGCGGAAGCTATGGAACGGCTGATCCGCAATCATCCCTGCTGTATCTTAGTCTCCTATATTAATGAACCCTTCCCTAATGCCGGTAATCAACCTCATCGTTGCCTGGAGCGTGGGGAGCTGGAGGATTTCTTTACAGCGGCCGGAGTCCTTGTCCGCTTACAAAATCCTGACAGAGTTATCAAGCCTATCGATGGGGATTATAATCCGCCGGAGAAGACAGGACTTCCGGATAACCATTGCTATCCATGCTGGTACAATGGTCATGGAATTGATATTGGCCGTCTGTATCATGGATACTGGATGTATGTGAAGCCGGACTGGTATTATGGATGTGGAGAATTTGGAGCAGAGGGTCTTGATCCGGTGTGTGTAATGAGAAAATATTATCCAAAGGAATGGTTGCCACAGACCAAGGAGGAGGAGAAAGACTGGTCTCCCAACAGGATTATTGGTGCCCAGACAGGAAAGTTCCATTATTTCTTTTATAAGACTCCTCAGACCCTTGATGCTTGGGTAGAAGAAAGTCAAAGACACCAGGCTTGGGCCACCAAGATAATGACAGAGGCTTTTCGTAGAGATAACCGCATGAATACCTTTGCCATTCATCTTTTTATTGATGCCTTCCCGGCTGGTTGGATGAAGACCATCATGGATGTAGAACGAAGGCCTAAGAAAGCCTACTTTGCTTACCGGGATGCCCTTGAACCGCTTCTTGTGAGTCTGCGATCGGATCGCAGCACTT
>JAJUHH010000480.1 GCA_029267975.1 Clostridiales bacterium | reverse complement strand
GAATGAGTGTATGAGAATCGTTACAGAGCGTCTTGAGGGTAATTACTACCATTACGAATCAAAAACCCTGGACTTTATTTATACTCCACGTCTATCTTCGAAATAATATTCCGGTACACCTTGCCGGCTTCATGGCATAGCCATATAAAACCACTTTCCTGATCGTAATATTTCTATATTTCTTGCAGCCTTAAATTTGCTTTACAAAAAACGCAAAAAGATCTCCTGTTTTCAGGAGACCCTTTTATTGTACGAGAAATGATATCTAAAGTTATTACGTTCAATAATGCTTTTCATTGTCAACCTTAAATACGCTAACCGATTCCTCCAGTGCAAGCGCATCATTGCTCAGCTGCTGAACCACATCATTCAACTTATGTACCTCTTCCAGCTGCTTATCCGCAGTGACACTGAGCTGTTCGGCTGCTGCCGCAGTCTCCTCCGCTGTTGCGGAGATACTCTCGATCGCCCTTAAGGTATCCTCCTTAGCCTGCTCTATTCCTTCTACATCATTTGCAATCTGATTTAGGTTGTTGGTCAATCTTTCAACATGCTGATTGATATCAGTGAAGGCACTCACCGTCTTAGCCAAAGCATCCTCTTGGGATAATACGATACTTTCCGCATATTTCGCCGAATTAACAGTCTTCTTTGTCTGCTGCTCGATCCTCTGTATAATCTTACCGATCTGACCGGAAGCCTGAAGAGATTGATCCGCCAGCTTACGAATCTCCTCTGCTACCACAGAGAAGCCTCGGCCGAATTGTCCTGCTCTGGCTGCTTCTATGGATGCGTTCAGGGAAAGAAGGTTGGTCTGTGATGCGATTTCATTAATTGTATGAATAATTCCTGCTATGGCAGAGGATTCCTTTGCAAGACTTTCAATGTCGATGATTACGGTTCTTGTCACATCCGAAGTGTCCTTTGCTTTATGGCTTAGATTCTCTACAATATCCATACCATTACCCACGATTTCCTTGGTGTTGCTTGCTATCTGCTCGATATTATGGGTACTGCTATACAAATTATTAATCTTATCCGCCAGATCAGCCATCTGATGAAGACAGCTTTCTGCATCAACTGCCTGCTGAGAGACACCCTGTTCAATATCACTTACCGCACCTGAGATATTCTTTGTTGCATTCACCAGAATTGTGGAGCTGTCCGACACAACCAGCGCGGACTGGGATACTGTCTTACTGGTACCTGCCATCCTTCTGATTAGCTTCAGCATGCTGTCGATCACATCGTTAATACTCTTACTGAGGATTCGGAATTCATCCTTTCTCTTAACCTTCGTATAGCAGGTCAGATCACCAGCCTCCGTCTTATGCAATACATCATTAATCTTGTGAATGGAATCACTGAAGCCAAATGCCATATAGGAACCCAGGGCAATTGCAATGACACTCGCAATAAATACTACAATAAAAGTGATACTTCTTACGTCATTTGCCTTTTCAACGATTACGGCCTTTGGTATCATGGCACACAGAAGGCTCTTACCGATCTCCAGCTTTGTGTATAAGAATAAATATTCCTTACCATCCAGACGGACATACTCATGTCCATCAAGGACGGATTGATTTTCCAATGCTTTTGTGTAATAACTCTGTTCTGTGAATTTATATCCCTCTGGCAGCTCTCCGCTGATAATCTCTCTGCCATCGCCGCTGATAAATGCAGTAATGCTTCCCTTCGGGAAACCACTTTCTGTCAGGGTTTTATTCACATATTCATATGACACGTCAAGTACAATGCATCCAATGGGCTTCTTACCTGCATTATAAAGATATCGAAGTAAGCTTATGGCATAGCCTTTATTCGTTGTCATAGATTGTTGATCAAGATAGGGATGCGTTCCCAGCCAAAGCTCCTCCTGCTTGCTTTGTACGAAATCAGCCCCTTCTCCCTCAGCGATAAAATTATCATAAATCAGACGAGTACTATTCGTACCATTTCCTGAGATACCGGTGCCGTAATTGGAGAGTATATAGATATTGGCGATATACTCTTCCGATAAAATATTTGTAGTAACTGAGGATTGGACCTCCCGGAAACGTCTCATCTCCTCCATCTGATCCTTCTTATACTGACCGGAATAATAGTTCTTTAACACCTCATCCGAATTCAATATCTCAGCCTTAGAAGCTACTGTTTGAAAGCCAAAGTCCAAGTATTTAGCAATATTATCCATATTTGACATGGTAGAGCCTTCATAGCTTTCTATTAATCCCTTAGAGGATTTGGAATATGACAGGACGCCCAGAATAATGATCAAGAGCACCGGAACCAGGAACGCCAAGATTAGTTTTGCTCTGATACTATTCAAACGTTGTAACAGCTTCTTTGATACTTGCTCCTTTTGTTTCTCTTTACCTTTACTGATGCGCTTCTTCATTGACATTCCGACAATCATTCCTCCTATGTGTGTATTCCATTCCAGCTTGGAACAGACTAATCCTTTCAGCTTCTTATAGCCCCGTCTTATCCAAAGCGCAGCTATTAAATCGTACCATCCCAGGTAGATACCTTTGTTTTC
>JAJUHH010000479.1 GCA_029267975.1 Clostridiales bacterium | reverse complement strand
CAGTACCATGTGGCTGTATTTCCATAGATCCGAAATAATATAGGAAGCATGTGTTTTTGATACATCATACATATGCATATCCCGGACACCCCGCTGTGCTAATTTATTGGCCAGAACCTGAACTACATTTTCTGTATTGCCATACATGGAGGCGTATACCAGTACTACACCCTTTTTCTCAGGCTCGTAGCGGCTCCATTTATCATACAGATCAAGAATGAACTTAACTTTATCGCCCCTCCAGATCAGACCATGAAGAGAGCAGATCATATTAAGCTGAAGCCCTGCCAGCTTCTTAAACAAGGCTTGTACCTGGGCTCCGTAACGACCTACGATGTTTGAATAATAACGTCTTGCCTCATCCACATCGATGCTTTCCATCTCGTCTGCAAAGATATTGCCTGCAAATGCGCCAAAGGAGCCAAAAGCATCGGCGGAAAATAAGATTCCCTCTGATAGCTCGTAGGTAACCATTACCTCAGGCCAATGAACCATGGGTGCGGTATAGAAGCGAAGAGTTCTGGCACCCAGAGAAAGTTCTTCCCCTTCCTTTACCTCCAAATAATTTGAGGTCATATCCAGCTCATAGAATTGCTCGATAAACTGAAAGGTCTTTTTATTGCCGATGATCTTAACGTTAGGATAACGGCGGGCAATTTCTTCAATGTTTGCACAGTGATCCGGTTCCATGTGATTAATTACAAGATAATCCAGCTCACGTCCACCTAGAACGTGAGTGAGATTTTCAATATATAATTGACTGATAGAACGATCCACAGTGTCAATTAAAGCAGTCTTTTCGTCCATAATCAGATAGGAGTTATATGCCACCCCATTAGGCAATGGAAACATATTCTCAAATAACTCTAATCGTCTGTCACTGCCACCGATCCAATATAGCTTCGGTGCAATCTCCTGGACACAATACATAATATAATCCTCCAATCTTAGCAGGTCTAACGTACTGCGCATGTAAGCTGATCCGTATGACATGCTGTCTCATTCGAACTTCTAATTTTCTTCAGTGCCTATTGTACTACATTTTTGTTGTGAAAAACAAGTAGTTGAGGGTAATAAAATGACAAATCCTCACAGGATTTCTTTGTCGAAAGCGGAAAAATTTAAAAAAACCCTTAATGGAAACGTGTCTTATACCGATATAATCAATAGAAGTATATCGATTCGAAGGAATATGGCCTTACGATCATGAGAGAGGCTTTAGAGTAAAGGAGATACTATGGCTGAGATTAATGGAATAGCAAGTATTGATAAAGCGAGTACCCAAAGTATAAATTCTACAAAAAAATCCACAGAAACAAGCAGTTTCTCATCCTTACTGGGTGAGAGCAAATCCTTAAATGATATATTTGAGGCTGCTGCTAAGAAATATAATGTGCCGGTGGAGCTCTTAAAGGCCATCGGAAAACAAGAATCAAGTTTTAATCCCAAGGCTGTTTCCCGCAGCGGGGCACAAGGGGTCATGCAATTAATGCCGGCTACTGCAAAGTACCTGGGCGTTACCGATTCCTTTGACGCAGAGCAAAATATTATGGGAGGGGCCAAGTACATTGCCGAATTGTTAAAGAAATATGACGGAGATACCAAGCTTGCTTTAGCCGCCTATAATGCAGGAAGCGGTAATGTTGCCAAATATAAGGGTATACCTCCTTTTGAAGAGACCCAGAATTATGTGAAGAAGGTAATGGCTTATTATAATCAGGGTGTTGAAGTAAGAGGTTCTTATGTCAGCGCAGCATCTACTGAGACAGCCAAAGCGGTACGGATTGCACCTTCCGCGCAGGTTCAGAATAAGGAGGCACTACTGATTGCCAATGCGGTGACATCAGGGTCTGACGGACTACAGGAGCTGGCAGAGTTATTTACTTACGATGATTATCTTCGATTTATTGATCTGTATTTGAAGATGGAAGAAGAAAATAATGAGGATGAAAGCAAGCAGGAAGAAAAAAACTATTCTCAGGATATCACCTATAATGCTGCGGTTTTAAAGCTGCTGAAGGAGCAAGCATAATCTCAGTGTATTTATGAGTTTATGTCATTCCCCAGGAGGATCATATGAAACAGGAATTTAGCGCTGTGATCAAGAAACACCCGAATATTAACGGTGCTTATATTGAACCACCCTTTGATGTAGAGAAGGTGTTTGGGGCAAAGCGGGCTAAGGTGAAAGCAAGCTTTGACGGAGTGGAATACCGGGGTTCCATTGTAAGGATGGGAGGCTGTTATATGCTAGGACTTACCCAGGAGATACGAAAGCGTATTGGCAAGGATGGTGGTGATACCATACATGTTACCCTTGAGAAGGATGAGGAGGAACGTGTTCTGGAGCTGCCGGAGGATTTTAGGGCAGCGCTTGAGAGTAATGCCGATGCCTTAAAGACCTATGAAAAGCTATCCTATACCGGGAAGAGAGAATATTATCTGTGGATCACAGAAGCAAAAAGGGAAGCAAGCAGGCAGGAACGGATTGTGAAAGCGGTAGATAAACTTTCTGAGGGTAAGAGATTAAGAGGGTAAGGTTCCT
>JAJUHH010000478.1 GCA_029267975.1 Clostridiales bacterium | reverse complement strand
GCTTATAGTATGGAGCTTACCTTATCCGATGCTGTAACCTTATATATAATCGTAGATAAGGATAGTGGCAACTATTCTTACTATGATAAGAAATTTGATAATAAATTACTAAAATTCATTATAGCAAAAAATAACTCAATTGATATAAAGCTTCAATCAGCTACGCTTGAAATTTCTGAAAGCAGCATAATAGGTGCATCTGTGATTGACGGAAAACCTGTTAGAATAGAGGATGCATATGGTATCCCGGCAACGGAATGCTATAGATTTAATCAAAGCTTTGATAAAGCCACAGGGTATCGAACCAAGTCAGTACTAACAATCCCTATGAAAGATCATGAAGAAAAAGTGATCGGAGTGATACAGCTGATCAATAAAAAAGCAAATGACCACATCATATCTTTCAACAGCTTAGATGAATCTTTAATGTACTCGCTGGCAGGACTGGCAGCTGTAGTTCTGGAAAATAACCTGCTGAACAATAACTTAAAGATATTATTAGAAAAGGAACGAAACCTTGTTAAGGAAGAAATTAATAAGCGAACCAGGGCAGATGAAGAGATCCATAAGTTGCTGAGTGCAGTTGAACACAGTCCAGTAAGCCTTGTGATTACTGATGCGAAAGGAAGAATAGAATACGTCAATTCGAAATTTGAGGAATTTACCGGTTATACCTATGCAGAGCTTGCACACAAAAGTCCCCGGATATTTCAATCCGGTCAACAGGGAGCTGAATTCTATGAGCATTTGTGGAAAACCATTGAACAAGGCAATACCTGGAAGGGAGAAATCTATAATAAAAAGAAAAATGGGGAGTTTTATTGGGCCAATAGCTCGATTGCTCCGGTTTTTGATAGTAATGGTAATATAAGATATTTTATTAATGTACAGGAAGATATTACTGAGCGAAAAAGGCTGATGGCAGAGTTGGATCAAAAGAATGATAATCTTGAGAAAGCGCTCAGGCAATTACAATTATCACAGGTTCAACTCATACATAATGAAAAACTTGCCGGTGTTGGACAGCTTGCAGCAGGTGTAGCTCATGAAATGAATACACCACTGGGATTTGTGATCAGTAACCTGAATACTCTTGATCAGTATTGTGGTAAATTAAAAGATCTTATATTGCAGTATCGGGAGCTTGCAGATCACCTTTCCAACAGTGATTATAGTGATTATGTGCATAAGCTTCATGCTTATGAACAGCACAATCAAATTGATTACATACTTGATGATATTACAAATATTGTGGAAGAGTCCAATGGAGGGTTATCAAGAGTCAGTGAGATTATTAATGTACTTCGGTCCTTCTCCAGTATTGATCATTTTGAGGGAAGGCAATTATTCAATATTAACACTAATATAAACAGCTGCCTTCTTATGCTGCAAAAGGAGCTGGAGGAAATTACTGTACATAAGGAATTGGGTGACCTTCCCGCTATTTGTGCAGATGGAAAAGAGATTAATCAAGTAATTCTGCATCTGATTAAAAACGCAATTTATGCGATAAAATGTAAGTCCTATGACAAAAATGAAGGAAGGATCATTATAAGATCCTATTTTAAGGATGACCATGTGTGGGTTGAGGTGTAAGATAACGGTATCGGTATTTAAGAAAAGTATATCCATAAAGTATATGATCCATTTTTTACAACAAAACCCATTGGAGATGGCACAGGGCTTGGACTTTGCATCGCCCATGATATCATTAGGAACAAGCATAAAGGTGATATAGGATTTATCACACAGTATAGCAGTGGTACGAAATTTATCATCAAACTGCCGGTCTGATTTACGATTCATGCGCTAGGAGACACGATTCATGCTGTAAACAGTTTTTACGAGTTAAAATCTGATATTATAGATAAGAAATAGGTATCATTAATAGCAGCAATGGCATAAGCAGGGAAACGAAAAGCGGAGTGAAAGGAGAAGACAAATGTTAAAAAGATTACTTAGTATAATATTGGTGCTATGCATGGCTCTGCCTCAGATGCAGTCAACGGTATCGGCAGCAGAGAAATATTTTAATGACGAGGATGTCACCTGGCTTGGAACTGAAAAAGAGTATAAAAAGACTCTGGAGGTAATGTATGACCAGGGGCTTCGTTTGGTGCCTGTGGGCGATCTGGCATAAGACGGAAGTCTTAAAAACATCAAATATGGACTTGTGGATTCAAGCGGTAAATTTGCCGCAGAGCCTATCTATGATGAGATAAAGGCTTACTATGTATCAGCTTCGGATGATAATTATGATCAACCCTTAACAGAAGCAATATTCGTTGACGGATATGTTCAGGCAGTACGGAATGGGAAGATGGGGCTTTTAGATACCAAGGGCAAGGAGGTCATTCCCTGTCAATATGATGCAGTTGGACTGCCCGTAGAGGGGATTAGCCGTGTCATCAAAAAATCAGGTGACAAGTACTACCTTGGTTATTGGAGTCTGAAGAAAGGCAAAGAAATTGTAAAACCTAAGTACCCGGTCAGCGGATCTGATGCAACAGCGGAGGGTACACCGGCAAATTATGAGCCCTTAAGT
>JAJUHH010000477.1 GCA_029267975.1 Clostridiales bacterium | reverse complement strand
GCTTGCCGTGAAACCACAGGTATTTCCCAAGGTTCTTGCGGAGATAAAAGAACATATCAGTAAGGAGCATATTGTAATTTCAATTGCAGCCGGTATTACTATCGATACCATAAAAGGTTATTTATCAGAAGAGATCCGGGTAGTAAGAGCCATGCCCAATACACCGGCCATGGTAGAGCAGGGAATGACCGGAGTGTCCTATTCGGCTGATACCTATACGGAAGAGGAAAAAGACACCTTGGATCAATTCTTTCAATCCTTTGGGAAATATGAGATTCTGGATGAAAGTTTAATGAATGCGGTGGTGTGTGCCAGCGGCAGTTCACCGGCTTTTGTCTATATGTTTATTGAAGCTCTTGCCGACAGCGTGGTCAGCCATGGAATTCCGAGAGCAAAGGCTTACACTATGGTGGCACAGACCGTTCTGGGTGCTGCAGCCATGGTACTTGAGTCTGGAGAGCATCCTGGCAAGCTCAAGGATAATGTGTGTTCTCCCGGAGGGACAACCATTGCAGCAGTAAAGGCATTAGAGGAATATGGCTTTCGAAATGCAGTGATGAAGGCTACCGATGCCTGCTATGAGAAGTGCGAAGCACTGCGTAAGAAGAAATAAGGTAATGTAAAACCCTGCTTCTTATAAAAGAATAGGAAAAGCAATGATAAATAACGATAAGCAATGAATATTAATAAGATACAACGATATGTAATGATATGTAATGAATTGAAGCAATATACAAGGATATGTGACGAGATAGAAGCAATATGCAACGATATGTAAATGAATTGTAACAATATACGAGATAAGAAACGAATAGTAACGATAAACAATAATAAGTAATGAATAGTAACAGCAAGCAACATTAAGTAATGAAAGCAAAAGTAGTAATATAAATAAAGATTAAAAAGGACAAAGTAAACTGACATTAAAGAAAGGCATGGAATAGACATGACACCATATAAAAGACTGAAACGAGACCTGGTCCATAAAGGCAGAGTAATCGATTTTTATAATGACACTATAGAAATCAATGGTTCAAAGCTTACGACCTTTGATTTTATCCATCATAAAGGAGCCTCCGCCATGGTGCCCGTGGATGATGAGGGCAGGATCCTTATGGTTAGGCAGTACAGGAATGCGGTAGACAGCTATACTCTTGAAATTCCTGCAGGAGGCCTTAATCCTGGGGAAGATAATCTTACCTGTGCCATCAGAGAATGTGAGGAAGAGACCGGTTATAAAGCAGGCAAGGTGGAGCACCTGATCGACGTATATACAACTGTAGCTTTCAGTAATGAAAAAATATGCATTTATTATACAACAGGCATATGTCCCTCCAAGCAGAATTTGGATGAGGACGAGTTTGTGAATGTGGAACGCCACAGTCTGGCAGAGCTGACCAAAATGATTCTGGAGGGTGAGATCAAGGACGCAAAAACCATTGCGGCAATTCTTGCTTATAAAACAAAAATGGGCTTGTAGCTTGTTCTAATTTGCTGTAGCCGTCATATTTATTATATATATTCCAATGACAGGCAGGCATAAGGATGAAGCAGCTGAGATTACAGTTAAACCGCATGAATGCAGTGCAAATCGCATTTTTTCTTCTGATTTTGGGATTGTTTCTAGGCATATTAAGTGCCAATGTATTCCGCGAGAACTTTGCCGAGCGGATACGGATCTATGAAGATAATGTGTTTCATACCATTGCATCTGGTGACATTAATTACGCCGGATTGTTTCGTTATGTACTGGCTAATAATTTTAACAGCTTTATTATGTTCTGGTTACTTAGCATAACAATTCTCGGGATTCCATATATGGCTTTTAAGATTTGTTCCTTCGGATTTTTTGCAGGTTTTTTTATATCATCGGTAACGATACAATATGGCTTAAAAGGAATGCTCTTAGTCCTTGTTTATGTATTTCCCCATGGTCTTTTGTATCTTCCGATTGCACTGCTAAGTCTTTACAAAGGCTTTCAAATGTGCAGGGATATTTATCAACAGACGAATACCAGTGTTCTTGGTTTTATAAAGCCGCTCAGAGCAAATCTGCCTTTAATTCTAATTTTGGCAGCAGCTTTAATATTGGCAAGCTTTCTGGAGGCTTATCCCGGGGCATTTATTCTGAAGAAGACACTGGGCTTATTCTAATTTTTTATGATCCTATCATGGCCATGGCGAATGAGGAGGTAATTAATGGAACATCACATCTTAGACTTCATCACTCATCTACAGGATGTAAAACATGCTTCAACTAATACTTTACAGGCATATCAAAATGATTTAAGAAAGCTGCGGTTATTCCTGGAAAAGCAGAATATCCATTCTCCAGCAAAGATCAGTGAAACCACACTCAATTCCTATATTCTATCTTTGGAGAAGGAAGGCTTGTCTCCGGCGACCGTTTCCCGTAATATTGCCGCCATGAAGGCATTTATGCTGTTTTTAATAAAGCAGGGTGTCCTGACCGGGGATCCTTCGGAGCGCATCAAGCCTCCCAAGGTACAAAAGAAATCACCGCAGGTGCTGGAAACCGAGCGGATTGAGCAGCTCT
>JAJUHH010000476.1 GCA_029267975.1 Clostridiales bacterium | reverse complement strand
CGCCAGGGTAAAGCCAAGCCCCATACCGATACCGTCAAAGAAGGAAAGACCGATGGAATTCTTGGCTGCATAGGCTTCTGCTCTTCCCATGATGATACAGTTTACCACGATCAGAGGGATATAGATACCCAGTAATTCGTTGACCACCGGTACATAAGCTTCCAGTAATAGCTGCACGATGGTAACCAGTGACGCAATGACCACGATATAAGCCGGGATACGCACCTTATCGGGGATTAATTTACGTAAAAGAGAAATCAGGAAGTTGGACGCCGCCAATACAACTGTGGTGGTGAGCCCCATGTACAGACCGTTGTTACCGGAGGTAGTTACGGCCAGGGTGGGACACATACCAAGCATAATGATAAAGGTGGGGTTCTCTTTGATAATACCGTTATAAATTCGTTCCACATATTTATTCATTATTGTCCGCCTCCTAACTCAGTGGAATTCGTCCTTATAAACTCAACGCCTGCATTAATGGCATTGGTAACAGCCCGTGAGGTGATTGTAGCACCGCTGATGGCATCAATTTGATCCTCAGACACAGCTCCGGTCTTTGTCACCACAAACTTCTGTACCTGCTTGCCGATATATTGATCCTTAAAGGCCGGTTCTGCTGCGTTCATACCGAGTCCTGCTGTTTCATTGATTGCCAGGAACTCCAGACCCTTGACACTTCCGTCCTTGGAATAACCATAGACAATCTGAATGCCATTCTTATAACCAGCAGAGGTAGATACGGTGATATTATAGCCCAGAAACTCATTACTGCTGCTATAGGCTTTACTGATGCTATCAATGGTTACACCGGTATAATCCCCATTGATGCTGACTAAATCCATACCATCAAGTAGGGCCGTCAGCTCGCTGTCCTCTTCAAAGGTAGCTGCCTCAGGAAATACCGCTTGGTTTGCTTTCAGGGTTTTTTGCTCCGCCTGAATAGCAATGGGTTCTTTGGTAATCTCATAAACATAGCTAAGACCAAAGCCCGATACTAAGGTGATTAAAAATAATGCAAGGGCATCAAAAAGTAATCTATTTTTCACTGACAGCACGCTCCTTTCCAAAGGACTTCTGTCTTGTAGCCTTATCAATCAAGGGCACCAGAAGATTGCAGAAGATAATGGCATAAGAAACACCTTCCGCTGATTCACTCTGAATACGGAAGAGTCCCGTTAGGAGACCGAGGAAGATACCGTATATAATCTGTCCCTTACGTGTAATGGGACAGGTCACGTAATCCGTAGCCATGAAGAAAGCACCTAACAGCAAACCGCCGCCCAGGATATGTCCAAGGATAAAGTTTAAATCAAAGCCCCTTCCTCCAAAGAGCAGTACATATACTGCCAAGCTGATAATATAAGTAAGG
Organism: Clostridiales bacterium; assembly: GCA_029267975.1. Classification (GTDB taxonomy): domain Bacteria; phylum Bacillota; class Clostridia; order Lachnospirales; family Lachnospiraceae; genus Mobilitalea. Next base: position 1,190 of record JAJUHH010000476.1, on the reverse strand, counting down.
GGTATTCTCATGGAAATGATTCTCTTACCTAAAAGATATGCAGCACCCAGAAGGATTGCTATGGCACTCGCCTCGCCAATGGTACCACCAATATTACCAAACAGCATCTTCACCAGATCAACAGATTGTCCCTCTTTTAATACAATCAGGGGAGTAGCACCGGAAACACTGTCTGCCACTGCCATACCATTTCTGATATAATCTGACGTTGTCGGAGCTGCAATTTGATTCACCGCATAAGCAGTCATACGTACCGGGAAGCTTACCAGTAAGAAGGCCCGGGCTGCAAGAGCAGGGTTCATAAAGTTCTGCCCGAGTCCACCGAACAGCATCTTTACTACCAGGATTGCAAATACGGCACCTACCACACACATCCACAGAGGGAAGTTGGCCGGAAGGTTATATGCTAATAAAAGACCTGTCACAACCGCACTGTAGTCTCCTATGGTCTGAGGTTTCTTCATTAATTTATTATAGAAATATTCAGTCAACACACATGCTGCAATAGTAACAACAATCACGGTCAGAGCGCTGATACCATAATAATAGATACCGAATAATCCAGCCGGAACCAGGGCCAGGATTACGTCCCTCATGATTCCCTTTGTTGTAATCGGACTCCTGCTGTGAGGAGCTGCCGATACATGATATAAATTGCTCAACACTTACACCTCTTTCAATATTGTATCGTTGGGTTATTTCTTTCTCTTTGCTAAAATACTCGTTCTTGCCTGCATAATGGACTGGGACAGACTGCGCTTGGCAGGGCAGATATAGGAGCAGCAGCCACAGCCGCAGCATTCCATACCGTCAAACTTCACGAAGCCGTCATCATCATTGCGGTTGCTGAGTGCACTCAGCTGAAAAGGCATTAACTGCAGCGGACAGACTTCCACGCATTTTCCGCAGCGGATGCAGGGAGACTCCTCCACAGCCGCCATATCCTTTTTCAATCCCAGGAGGGCGGAAGAGGTCTTCATCACCGGCACATCGGTAGTATACAGAGCAATACCCATCATGGGTCCGCCTGACAGCATCTTCTGGGGCTGCTCGGTAAAGCCGCCCGCCGCCTCAATTACCTCATTATAACTTGTACCAATGGGTACGCTGAAGTTCTGAGGATTTCTCACTGCATCTCCGGATACTGTCACAATTCTTCTGATCAGCGGTGTGCTCAGTGCGACAGCATT
>JAJUHH010000475.1 GCA_029267975.1 Clostridiales bacterium | reverse complement strand
AATGGGATGCAGACGGCCCGTAAGATCCGAGAAATGGATGACAGCATGATCATCATCTTTTTGACAGGATATCGTAATTATATACAGGAAGGCTACCGTGTCCGGGCCTTTCGCTATCTGCTGAAACCAATTACAGAGAAAGAATTTATGGCAACCTTAATGGATGCTATGAATGATCTGACCAAGAATTATAAGGTTATCCTGGGCAAAGACGGTGAGACTCTGTTTGTGAAACTAAAGGATATCCTGTATGTGGAATATGTAGGAAGAGTAACCGTCGTCCGCACCAAACGGGGAGCCTACGAGACAAGGCTTCCGGTAAGGGAATGGGAAAGCATTCTGGATAGTGGTGATTTTTTTCGGGTACATAAGGCATACATCGTAAATTTGGCTTATATTGATGAGATTGGGAAGGACATCCTGCTGGAGAACGGAGAGAAGGTGGAGGTTTCTATTCGGCAGATTGGTAAACTAAAGAAGGCTTGCAGCGTATACCGGAGAAGAAATGCAAGGTAAGGAGAAATATAATGAGTAATCTCGTGATCGTATCTTATATGTATATATCAGATTTACTAAAGATATTTCTGATAGTATGGGGTGTCTTGAACTATTCTCTTATAAAAAAGAAGCGTATTTATCTTATTCTTGTTGCGTGTGTGTGTGTTCTGCTGCCCGTTCTGGCGGCGCAGTATACAGTCCACACCAATCAGGTTCTCGTGATTTCAGCTGCTATGGTTATTGTAACAAGCTGTGTCATCTTTCAAGGAAGACCCTTCCGTCTTCTGGCACATACCCTCCTGGCTTATATCGTGGTTTTTCTCTTGGATGGTATCGCTGTAGCGGTGGTTACCATGATCAGCAATTCTACCCTTTGGAAGCTGGAGGATACAGTATTTAATAACCTCATCATTAATTCCATCAACCTACCAATTATTGGACTTCTGGTCTTATTAATCAGACGTGTCCGCAAATCTAAAATAACCTTACATATCTCTAAGAGAATTTATGCCTTACTCTTTACCGGAGCCGCCACAGGATCCTTTGTACTCTGTGGTTTAATGGTAAGACAATTAAATGGAACCTCGGAGCTGGCCCGCAAGATGATTATCGTTGTTCTGATTGTAGTTGTGATCGCATACTGTACCGCTTGTATTATGATGATCGCCATCTCGGAATCCCGGGATAACTACCGTACCTTATCCCTGATTAATCAGAGTGTCATAGAGGCACAGCAGAAATACTATATGCTGGTAAATGAAAAGCAGCAGGAAATAAGAAGTATCCGACATGAGATGAAGAATCATCTGGCCTGTATCAATGCCCTCTATCATTCCGGGAAGGATCGGGAGCTGGCAGAGTATTTACTACAGCTGGAGGATGAAATTAGAAGGCCCCAGGAGCTTTTTTCCACTGGAAATGATATCGTGGATGCCATATTAAACGATGCCTTGAGCAAATATAAAAAAGACAGGATAGATATCCAAGTAAGCGGAGGATTTCCTGAAGTACTATACATCAATTCCCTGGATTTATGTGTTATCGTTGCTAATACGGTAACAAATGCTGCGGAGGCAATCCTGCGTATGCAGCGGCGGGAGGATGAAAGCAGTATTATAAAGATAAAGATCAGCAGCTTTAAGGATGACATCTATATCGATGTTAGTAATCCCGTTGACAAGGAGATTGTTATAAAGTCAGGAGAATTTGTCACTTCGAAAGAGGATAAAGCGCTCCATGGCTTTGGTATAAAAAATGTCAGACAAAGGGTAGAAAAGTATCATGGCACAGTGAATTACCGCTGTGAAGAAGGAATATTTTACGCTGAGATTAACATAAAAAACAAGATATAAAAAAGTGAATATTTGAGGCAAAATAAGACGAATCGACGTTTGCGCACGAATAAACGACGTTCATGTCAGCTGCCATTGTAGGGGACCTTGTTTACATGCTATAAGAAGCTTGTAAACAAGGTCCTTTTCTTACTTTCTAGCAAAAAGGAGGGAGCACAATGGTAGCAGTATTAAGTTTCAACTTATACAAACTGATATCTTGGATCTTCCGCTAGATAATTAATATTAAAGTATCTATTGGGGAATAAATACTTTGCCGAGATCAAAGCAATACTCATGGGATGCTTGGACGTAATATGTCCAAGCATTCTGTGCCTTGGGGGATGTAAATAAATGTAAATGGAGGCGTTGGATGAAATTGTATACAGAGTATATGAAACTGTTTCGAAGGAAGATCAGCAGGGATTATATCTATGTTGTCTTTCTGATCATAACCAACTATATTGCAGTTACAATCTGCAGCATAGTAATTGATAATATCTATCATACTTTCAATATGGATATAATTCTTGGTGCGGCCCATTTGAAGGGAAGCCTGCAGACAATTTTACTGGTATCAGGCTGTGCTTTAATCGGAAAGCAATATCATGACATTATGAGATTAAATACAATGGAACAGAATTTCCTGCGAGCGGTGGGAGAGAGCAGAAGGGTAATCAGAAGAGTATGGCTTATTCGATTTCTATTATATCCGGTGACTGTTATAACCGGTGTT
>JAJUHH010000474.1 GCA_029267975.1 Clostridiales bacterium | reverse complement strand
TGAGGAGAAGGCAGAAACCATTCTTCGCCAGACAAGAGACAAAGCAAAGGACCTGTTAAATGAGCATGAGATCATGCAGCAGGCTTATTATCAGGCCAATGAAATGATTACCCAGGCCTCTGAGGAAGCAGAACGCATACGCAGGGAAGCAAATGAGGAAGCACAGCAAATCAGAACCGGTGCGTTGGCATATTCTCATGATGTATTGACCGAAGTAGAACGAATTCTAGCAAATGCATTTGATACAGCGGTTTCCAGATATGATGCCTTTATCGGTACCTTAAAGGATAATTTGGAGATCATCAATAATAATAAACGGGAGCTGAGTGAGCAGTTATATCCTCAGGAGGCTGCAGCCGGCAATGTTCAGGCAGCCCAGTATGAGGATGGGGATTTTGATTTTGATGAAAACACCTTTATGCAGGAGGAATCATAAGCTTACATATAATAAAGTAAGGATCAATGTGATTAGGGCACACAATAGCTTCACAATGATATAGGAATGAACGGATAGTCCTGAGTTAGCGAGCATACTTTTGGTTTGGGCAAGACCTGACAGACCGCCAAAGGATGTGATAACAGCTACCAGGACTATTTTTATATTGTTATCCAGGCTGCTTTTGCATATCTGGCTAATTCCTGTGGTGATTTCCAGTATGCCCATTAGAACGGCTTTTACAGGAAGGTAACCGGAACCCATGGAGCTAATGATCTGAGCAAGAATAGAAAATAGTATAATATAGCCCCCCACCTTGGTGATCACCTCAAAGCCGTTCATAATGGAGGAATCGAGGATTGCAAAGGAAAAGCGGGTATTAGCCGACGGATTATTTGGCATCACGGGTAAGGAGGCTATACGTAATACAGCCCCTTTCCCCCTGATGCGATAAAGAAAGGCGCGATAAATTAAAGCTGCAAGGATTGCACTGGCATAGATGATCACGAATAATGCATATTTAATGTGGGGAAGCTTTAATTGAGTAATTGCTATATATCCAAGGATAAACATGGGACTGGCATTATTACACATTCCAAGGAGGAATTGCCCCTCGGACCGGTTGATCTTTCCCTCCAGCACCATATCGGCGGTGGATTTGGCTCCCATGGGTATGCCGGATAAAAAGCCGAAGACAATAGGGTAGCAGCCATCAACGCTGATACCAAAAAGTCTCCCAAGTAAGGGATGAAAGATCCTGCTGATCTGAGTGGTAATATTAAGACGTACCATCAGATTGGATATAATAATAAAAGGAAGAAGATTGGGCAGGATATGGTGAAACCATAACAACAGACCGGCGCTGGCGCCATCAAAGGAAGCGCGGGGAAACATCAGCATGAGAATCAAATATAGGACAATGCCTGCCTTGATCATAATATTTTTTAAGTTTTTCACGTTAACTCCTTGAAGACAAGAGGTACATTCATTATAATTTATTGGTAAGAGTTTCAAATTATTCAATGTTTCAGTGGATAACCTTGAAATGAACCATAGAAGAGGGAGATGTTACGATGGCACAGAATAAGAATTTACCCAAAAGAAGCGAGGTAGATGTAAAATTTACCTGGGCGATGGAAGACCTGTATACATCTGATGAATTATGGCAGAAGGAATTTGACATGGTCAAAGAGATACTTCCCAGAGCAGCGGAATTTCAGGGAAGACTGGGAAAGTCCGCAGAGATTTTGTTGAGCTTCCTGCAATTATCAGACGAGATCGGGAAGCTGATGGAGCGGGTCTATGTTTACGCCAACCAGAAGTATCATGAGGATACAGCCAATGCCACTTATCAGGATTTATCCAGTAAAGCAAATGCGCTTTCCGTTCAGGTGAGCAGTGCCTTATCCTTTGCGACACCTGAGATTTTGACTATTCCCGAGGAAACCATTGCACAGTTTAAGCATGAGCTGGAGGAGTTACAGGTCTATGATTTTTATCTGGCAGATATCCTTCGCTTAAAGCCCCATATCCTGTCAGGGGAGATGGAAGCCTTACTGGCGGACGCCGGTGAGATCGCAGAGGCTCCGGATAACATTTTCTCAAGATTTAATAACGCAGATATTAAGTTCCCTGAGATATTGGATGATAACGGAGAAAAGGTACGTATTACCCACGGCAGATACGGGCAGCTTCTGGAAAGTACTGACCGCAGGGTGAGAAAAGATGCATTTCAAAGTGTTTATGCCACCTATAATAGTTTTCGCAATACCCTTGCTGCCACCTTCAGCTCCAATGTGAAGCAGGAGGTATTCTTTGCCAGAGCAAGAAAATATAACTCCACCATGGAGAAGGCATTAAATGCCGGTAATATTCCGGTTGAGGTATATACCAATTTAATTGATGCAGTTCATGAGAATATGCATCTGATGCATCGCTATGTTAGCCTTCGCAAGAAACTAATGGGGTTCGACGAGCTGCATATGTATGATCTTTACACACCTTTAATTGCAGATGTAAAGATGGAGATTCCTTTTGAAGAAGCTAAAAATATCGTTATGAAAGGTCTGGAACCCTTAGGAGAGGAATACCAGAAGATTCTCCTGGAAGGCTTTAATCATCGCTGGATTGAC
>JAJUHH010000473.1 GCA_029267975.1 Clostridiales bacterium | reverse complement strand
GGCATTGCGGTCCTGGATGGTACGATTGAAGTACATAAGCCCGGTATTCGGGAATACTGCTATCCGGAATGCCAGAACGTGAGCTTTGAGGCAGAGGACGAAGGTTTGAATAAAATCTTTGCTGCAGCAAAAGAAACCTTCCGGCAAAACACCTTAGATATTTTTATGGATTGCCCAAGCAGAGAACGAGGTGGTTGGCTCTGTGACAGTTATTTCACTGCACAGGCAGAAAAGTTCTTTACCGGCAAAAGCATCGTGGAGGATACCTTTTTAAATAATTTCGTAATGGCTAAGGAATTTCCAAATATTCCACAAGGTATGCTGCCCATGGTCTATCCATCAGAAATCAAGACCTATGGCAATGAATACATACCGCAATGGGCGATGTGGTATGTCGTTGAGCTTGGGGAATACTGCAATACGAGAGATCTTATTGATCCACAACCATATAAGCAACTTTGCTATGATTTATTAGCTTGGTTTAGAAGGTATGAAAATAGCGATGGCTTGCTGGAAAAAGTGCCGGGATGGAACTTTGTGGAATGGTCAAAAGCGAATAATTGGGTTCAGGATGTGAATTACCCCAGTAATATGCTGTATAGCAAGATGCTTCAGGTGATGGGCGAGCTATATGAGGATTATGAATTGATTCACAAAGCGAAAGCTTTGAAGGAGAGAATAATCGAGCAGTCCTTTGATGGAGAGTATTTTATTGACAATGCACTGAGGATGGAAGACGGCAGCCTTTGCTTAAGCGGAAATCGTTCGGAAACCTGTCAATATTATGCATATTTCTTTGGTGTTGCTGACGTTCATGATCATCGCTTTGATAAACTGACGAATATGCTCCTTAATGTGTTTGGCCCCGAGAGGAAACGTAAACAGGAAATGCCGGAGATTGAATTCTCCAATGCTTTTATCGGTAATTATTTAAGAGTGATTATTCTTTTACGTATCAAAGAATTTAGTAAGGCACTTTCCGATATCAAGGGATATTTCCTTAAAATGGCCGAACTTACAGGTACACTTTGGGAGAATGATGAACTTGAACGTGCCAAAAGCGGCGGCAGCTTAAACCATGGCTTCGCATCCTTTGCAGGCCTTGCGATTACTTACGCAATTGCGGGAATAAGCAGTATCGACTATAACAAGAAGACAATTGCTATGGATAATAACTATTTATCCGGTATTAATTATTCCTTAAAGATCAAGACCAGTGACGGAGACATACATATTAGTGAAAATAATGGTAATAAGTATGTAAACCTTCCTACAACATGGACACAGACGCTGTAATCAGGTAAACCATGCTTATAAGGCCTGGCAAAAGATGATTTTTATAAAGTAGTATGGATAAGAGACATTCCCTGTGTGAATGTACTGACCTCCAATCGTTAGATTTTTAGGTCTAACCTTTGGGGTGAGTACAAGGGAATGTCTCTTTTTTATAGCTGAATATAAGCGTAAGCACCCGCATTTAAGCCGTGCCTATATTAATTGCGGGCGAAGGATTTGACGCTTACAAAGAATATTAGACTAGCTTCTCTTCATAGGCTTTATTAGTCAGGTTCTTCTGGGGGGGGAAAGGAGAGTATTGCTTGATGAAAAAGCCTATTTTTTATGTCCATAAAACCGAACATCAATCAAAGGAGGAAATTGATAAAAAAATTCAGATCTTTCAGAAAGCAGGCTTTCGGGTAGTGATTATCAGCCATGGCGAGGAAGCGGATTTATCCTCCTGTCTGCGAAAAATAATCTATCGCAATATCTCTTCGTATTACTTATCTTAAAAATTTATCATAAAGAATTCATCTTAGAAAATTTATCTTGGTATTATTTATCTTGGTATTATTTATTGTAGTGTTACAATTTAAAAATGCATTGAAAGAATGATTATCATTTGGGGGTTATTTTGATTGAAGGAACAGGTTGTAGTTGGGTATGTAAGACTTTCCAGGGATGACGATAAAAAAAATTATACTTCCATTGAGAATCAAAAAAATCTGATTAAACAATATGCAAAAGAAAAGGGATTGCAAATCAGTGCATTTTATGAAGACGATGGTGTATCGGGATACATTTTTGATAGACCATCTTTTTCTATGCTTTTAGAAAAGTTAGAGTCTGGGGAGGTTGACGTGGTCATTGCCAAGGACTTGTCCAGAATTGGCCGAAATAATGCTAAGGTTTTGCTATTCTTAGATCATGTCTGCCAGCTTGGGAAAAGACTGATACTGATCGATGACGGCTATGATACCTTAACAGAGAATGATGATATTATCGGTATCAAATCCTGGTATAATGAACGCTATGTTAAGGACGCCAGCAAAAAGATTAAGTCCATCCTTCGAATGAAGCAAAAAGAGGGAACCTATTTGACCCATGCACCCTATGGATATAAGCTTGTAAAAAAGCAATTTGTAATAGAGGAAGCGCAGGCGGAGGTAATCACAAAAATATTTAAACTATACCTGCAAGGGTATGGTTACCGGAGAATTGCCGATCTTTTAAATGCTCAGCATATTCCTACACCCTCTGCAGCCAAAAGAGAAGCCTTAATTGCAGAAGAGGGCAG
>JAJUHH010000472.1 GCA_029267975.1 Clostridiales bacterium | reverse complement strand
TGAAGAAGTCAAGGGCAACCTGAGGGAATAAAGCATAGGATAATACGTCCTCATCCTGTTCCTTCCACTGTGCGATCTCTGCTTCGATCTTATGAAGCTCGGGCTCGATCAAATCAGCCGGACGACAGGTAATGGGTTTCTTATCACCAATAACCTTCTTCTGAACCTCTTTATTGAAGGGCTTTACGGTCTGACCATATTCGCCGGCAAGCAAGGCCTTGGTCTCCTTGGTTACCATCTTATAACGCTCTCCGCCAATTACGTTTAATACAGCCTGTGTACCAACGATCTGGCTGGAAGGTGTTACAAGCGGAGGCTCACCAAAGTCCTTACGAACCCGGGGAACTTCCTGCAGCACTTCATAATACTTATCCTCCTGATGTGCTTCCTTTAACTGGGATACCAGATTGGATAACATACCACCGGGTACCTGATATAAAAGCGTCTTGATATCTACACCCATCACCTTCGGATTCAGTAAGCCGGAATCCAGGCACTTATCACGAAGAGGACGGAAATAATCTGCGATTTCAGCGAGAAGCTGCTGATCGTAACCGGTATCATAAGGAGTACCCTTAAAGGTCTCAACCATAACCTCAGTAGCCGGCTGGCTGGTACCCATTGCAAAGGGAGAGATTGCGGTATCTATGATATCACAGCCTGCTTCTACAGCCTTCATATAAGTCATACCTGCAACACCACTGGTGTAGTGGGTATGAAGATCAATGGGAATGCTTACAGCGGATTTTAATGCTGTTACCAGCTTGGTTGCCTCATAAGGAACCAGAAGTCCTGCCATATCCTTGATACAAATGGAAGATGCACCCATCTCCTCAATCTGCTTTGCCAATTTCACATAATATTCTTCTGTATATGCATCTCCTAAGGTATAGGAAATCGCAATCTGCGCATGACCTTTTTCCTTATTGGTAGCTTCTACAGCACATCTTAAGTTACGGATATCATTAAGGGCATCGAAGATACGGATGATATCGATACCGTTTGCTATTGATTTCTGAACAAAATAAGCTACTACATCATCTGCATAGTGGCGATATCCTAAGATATTCTGGCCACGGAATAACATCTGCAGCTTTGTATTCTTAAAGCCTTTTCTAATCTTTCTGAGTCTTTCCCAAGGGTCTTCCTTCAGGAAACGTAAGGATGCGTCAAAGGTGGCGCCGCCCCAGCATTCCACTGCATGATAACCAACCTTATCCATGGTTTCAAGAATTGGAAGCATCTCTTCCGTTGACATTCTTGTAGCAATCAGGGACTGGTGAGCATCACGTAATATGGTCTCGGTTATTTTAACCGGTCTCTTTACTTGTTCAGCCATTACTCTACCTCCTGTTTCATTCATATACAGAATATGCTGCGAAAGATATTCTGTATCAATGCCTAAGAATCTATTGAAAATAAAATTTCACCTAGTTTAAAGTAGCCAACAGATTGCCAGCTTCCACAGATTGTCCTGCGCTTACATTGATGCTTGCAACAGTACCATCCTGAGGGGATACGATCTCATTTTCCATCTTCATTGCTTCCAGAATAAGGATAACATCGCCCTTCTTCACCTTCTGTCCAACGCTTGCTTTCACAGATACGATCTTGCCAGGCATAGGGCAGCTAACCTTTACACTGCCGGCAACTCCGCCTGCTGCTGGAGCCGGAGCGGGAGCTGCTTCAGCCTTGGGAGCAGGAGCTGCTGCGGGTGCAGGAGCAGGAGTAGGAGCTGCTACAGGAGCCGGAGCCGGAACATAAGCCTGAGGAGCTGCGATTCCCTCTTCTACAGTTACGTTATAAACATTGCCATTTACCGTTATTGTATACTGCTTCATAATGAAAATCCTCCTTGTTCATTGACATCTGAGCATGTCTGATATGATATTAACTAAGCATTTCTCCATCTGTTTGTATTTGCTTTGCGAATAGAACGAACCACTAATCCGCCTTCGGGAACCATATCTCCCATGGAAGCATAGATTGCTGCGGTAATTACTGCTACCAGCTCACCGTTATTTACCAGCTCTGCCTCTTCCCCACTTACAATCTGAGCCAGAGTATTGTCAACTCCGCCCGGATGATAAGAAGCAGGTGCCGCAGAGGAAGCTTGCAGATTGGGTTTAACACTCACAAAAAAGGTTATGATCATGATTAAGATCAATACTGCTAAAGCAATCACTGCATAAAACAGTGTATTTATGTTAATATATTCGTTCAAAGAATCACCTCATTCTATTTTGAGCCATGTTTTTTGGCAGGACGGGTCTCCCTCTTTGTGAAGAGCATCTCAAAGGAATAGATTACATGCTGACGAACGGTTTCAGGCTCGATGATGCTGTCAACATAACCGCGTTTTGCTGCAGCTTCAGCGCTGGATTGAAGCTTCTCGTACTCCGCAGCCTTCTCCTTCACAAGCTCAGGATCCTGACCATCATAGATGATCTGGGCTGCAAGACCTGCCTCCATCATACCAATCTGAGCTGTAGGGATTGCAAATACCATATCAGCGCCGATGTGCTTGGAATTCATGCTAAGGTATGCAGAGCCGAAAGCCTTGCCGATAATTACATTTACCTTGGGAACTGTTGCGTTGGCAAAG
>JAJUHH010000471.1 GCA_029267975.1 Clostridiales bacterium | reverse complement strand
AGAATTAAAGGACTGCAGCCACGTTGTCGTCAATCAGATCGGGGGCGGAGCACTCCGGATTCTGGAGGATAAGAACTTTCAGGTGATCGTACACAAGGGCTTCCTGATGGACGCCTTAAAAAATATTCATTTGACCTAAAAAAGGAGAATAAGTATGGCAAAAAAAATAAAGCAGATTGCAATCTATGGGAAGGGAGGTATTGGTAAGTCAACAACGACATCCAATATCAGTGCGGCACTTTCGAAGCTGGGATATAAGGTAATGCAGTTTGGCTGTGACCCAAAGAGTGATTCAACCAATACCCTGCGCAATGGAGAGTATATTCCAACCGTTCTGGATACCCTCAGGGAAAAGAACACCATAAGGGCAAGCGAAGTAATCTATGAAGGGTTTAACGGTATCTATTGTGTAGAGGCCGGCGGTCCGGCGCCGGGGGTAGGCTGTGCGGGCAGGGGGATTATAACAGCGGTACAGCTCTTTAAGCAGCAAAATGTGTTCGAGGACTTGGATCTTGATTTTGTCATTTATGATGTTTTGGGAGATGTTGTATGTGGAGGCTTTGCAGTACCCATCCGGGAAGGAATTGCAGAGCATGTATTTACCGTGTCCTCTGCAGATTTTATGAGTGTGTATGCTTCCAACAATTTGTTCAAGGGAATTCAAAAATACTCCAACAACGGTGGGGCCTTGCTGGGCGGTGTCATAGCCAACTCCATTAATAAGCCCTATGCAAGGAGTATTATAGATGACTTTGCACAACGTACCAAGACACAGATCATGCAGTATGTTCCCAGGTCAGTAACGGTTACCCAGAGCGAGCTGCAGGGTAAGACCACCATTGAGGCCGCTCCAGAGTCAGCCCAGGCAGCCATTTATACAGAGCTGGCTATCCGGATTGCTGAGCATGAGAAGTCTGCAATCCCCTCCCCTATGGACACAGCTGAGCTTCGAAAATGGGCAGCCGATTGGGGAAATCAGCTGCTGGAGCTGGAGAAAGGATATGTTGTGGGAGGAAATCAGGCAGGAATCTAAGCCATGGAAGGTGGTTCATTATATGGCAAAGGAAGCAGGTTTACAGGAACAAGATCCAATTAGCATGAACTGGAAGGAGCTGGAAGGGATATTAAAGCAGCTCTCTCTCCCAAGGTACGGATCCATTACCATTATTATCCATGCCGGACGGATCGTGCAGATAGAGCGATGTGAAAAATTCAGAATGGAGGGTTAGTATGTCAGGATTTATTGAAAGAGCTAAATTTTCATGTGCATTGGGAGGGGCACTAACGACCATCGCAGGAATTCCCAGGGTAATTCCCATCGTCCATGCAGCAGGTGGTTGTGCGGCGGCCTTATCGGGAACCTACAACTTAGCATCCGGTTATCGTGGAACCGGATACTGCGGCGGCACCATGATACCTACCAGTAATATTGCGGAGAACAATATCGTATTCGGAGGAGAGGAACGTCTGGAGGAGCAGATTCAAAGCTCCCTGGAGATCCTGGATGGGGACTTGTATGTGGTGGTTACCGGATGTCAGGTTGAGATCATCGGGGACGATGCAGTCAGCGTAGCAAACCGCTATCGGGACAGAAAGGTGATCGGGGCCAGTACCCCCGGCTTCTTAGGCAATACCTTTCAGGGCTATGATGCCGTATTAAATGCCATCATCCGGGAGGTGATCAAGGCTACGGAGGAAAAAGAGGATAAGGCGGTAACAATTTTGGGGGTGGTTCCTGGGCATGATGTATTCTACCGGGGCAATCTGGATGAGATAAAACGACTCTTGGGATTGATCGGGGTGAAGGCCAATACCTTCTTTGGCACCGGCGAGTCGATTGAGAATATCCGGGGTTATGGAAAATCAACCTTAACCATCGTACTTTCCAGTCAGGCTGGTGTGGAACCGGCAAGGGCTCTTGAAGAGCTGCATGGCATTCCCTTTATTACAACGGATGTTCCCATCGGTCCTTCCGGGACCGTGGAATTTCTAAAGAAGGTGGGGGAGCTGCTGGAGATTAATCCCCGGTTGATACAGCAGGTGATCAAGGAGGAAAATACCTATTATTACTCCTTTTTCGAACGTATCGTTGATATTTATTCCGATATTGATTTCCAGCGATATGCCCTGGTAGCGGCGGACAGCTACTATGCTTATCCCCTGACCAGGTTCCTGGCCAATGACCTGGGATGGATACCGCACCTTACCTTTATCAATGATATTCATACGGAGGAAGAAAGGGAGGCTTACTTAGCAAAGTTTGATAAGCTAACCTCAGAAACAAGGCCTAAGGTTATCTTCGAAGAGAATGCAGGCCAGCTGCTCAAGGAGGTTCGCAAGAGCTGGCCCGATAATAACAATCAAAAATATTATGATGCCCTGGGTCCTGCCTTCGTGGTCGGAAGCGGTATTGAACGGAGTTTGGCACAGAAGATCGGTGCAGGCTTCCTGGCCGTAGCCTTTCCTGTCAGCAATCGTGTGGTGCTCAATAAAGGTTATGCAGGATTTCGAGGGAGTCTGACTCTGGTGGAGGATTTGATTACCCAACTGGTGTCAAGCAGATAAGCAGGAAAGGATGGTATTGTTATGGCAAATAGCAGTTATGTTGAAAGTT
>JAJUHH010000470.1 GCA_029267975.1 Clostridiales bacterium | reverse complement strand
GTATCCCAAGGATAATATGGAGTAAACAGACATGGAATAAACCCATATGGAATAGAACTATATGAAATAAACCTATATAGGGCAAATCTATATGGTGTACAACAAATTATCGACAGCGTATAAAGAAAGGGCAGGTACCGCTAAGGTTACCTGCCCTATAAAATGCATCGATTAAGTTACAAGCCATATAAGAAATCCCAACCCAATCTCATTGTTCGGAATTTGACCGCATCCTTACAATATTATAAGGGTAAAGTCTGCTGAGCCTCTTCCCTGAAAGCTCCCTGCTTATATTTCTTTAAGATCTTTTGAATTCTCTCAACGGGGTTTAATAATGCGCTGATGCTGTTATCATGATTTAAGGTATCGATCAAAAGTGCAACATATTTGCTCATATCAACATTGATATACCAGGGCTTAGATAAGAGCTCAGGTGACTGATAGATCAGGTTTGTAGTAAGTACACGGTAGATTAAGCCCTTCTCATAAGCATCATCCAGCTTCTCAAAACCGTTGGTGAAGAGACCAAAGGTGGAAGCAACAAAGATGCGACCTGCATTTCTATTCTTTAATTCGGTAGCCACATCAAGGATGCTATCACCGGAGGAGATCATATCGTCTACAATTAAGACATCTTTGCCGGCAATATCGCTACCCAGGAACTCATGGGCAACGATGGGGTTACGACCATTTACAATTCTTGTAAAGTCTCGTCTCTTATAGAACATACCCATATCCAGGCCAAGAACATTTGCGAAGTAAATCGCTCTGGACATACCGCCTTCATCGGGGCTGATCACCATCATATGATCTTTATCCATTTGAAGATCAGGTACATTTTGAAGCATTCCTTTAATAAACTGATAGTTTGGAGCTACCGTTTCCAGACTGTTGAGAGGGATTGCATTCTGTACCCTGGGATCGTGAGCATCAAAGGTAATAATACTTTCAACGCCCATATGGGTAAGCTCCTGCAGTGCCAATGCACAATCAAGGGACTCTCTGGAGCTTCTTCTATGCTGTCTGCCTTCATATAAGAAAGGCATAATTACTGTAATTCGTCTGGCTTTTCCACCAACTGCTGCAATAATTCGTTTCAGATCCTGATAATGATCATCAGGTGACATATGGTTCTTATGTCCGCTTACGGAGTAAGTCAAGCTGTAGTTCGTAACGTCTACAAGAAGATATAGGTCGGAACCTCTTACGGATTCCTTAATCAATCCTTTTGCCTCGCCGGTACCAAATCTCGGGCAGATTGCGTTCACTAAATAAGAATCTCTCTGATATCCCGCAAATGCTATGGTACTCTTATGCTCGCTTTCCCTTGCATTACGCCACTCCACCAAATAGTCATTGACACGTTGTCCTAAAGCCTTGCTGCTTTCCAGTGCAATAATTCCCAAGGGTCCTACAGGAATTGTTTCTACTATCTTCTGCTTTGACATTAGATTTTCCCTCCATAGAAAATAAGAATTGGTTCAAAAGCCATTAAAGTTATATCATACATTAAATTCGTAAGTCAAGAAGGTTTGTCGAAATTTTATGAATTTGTAGGATTGACTGCTTTATGCAGACGAATGTCTTCCCCAATAATACGTTGCACGCTAAAGCTACTGACTATTCTCGAAAATATACGTTCCCCATAAATGCTGTTAATATTCGGCAAAGCCAGATTTGTTGAGATTACAGTGGACTTCTGACGCAACAGCCGCTCATTGATGATCAGGTATAGCTGGGAATTGGTAAAGGAGTTGTTCAGCTCCGTACCCAGATCATCGATGATCAGCAAATCACAATCCAGGATATAATCAAACTGGTTGGAGGCGGTATAAGCACTGTCCTCATCCTTACTGAACTTGTTTTTCTCCAGAATGTCGAATAATCGAAAAGCAGTAAGATAGATCACAGTATATCCCCGGTCAAGAAGCTCCTTGGCAATACAGTTAGCTAAGAAGGTCTTGCCTACTCCGGTATTCCCCAGCAGGAGAAGATTATCATGCTTCTTCTGAAAATGCTTTATGAAGCTTTTGCAAATGGCTACAACCTTTTGCATATTGGAAAGCGGGGATAAGCCGGTGGCTTCATCCACATAATCGTCTGAGTAATATTCGAAGGAAAACTTGCTGAAATTCTCCTTTGCCAGGATATTCTTGAGATTAGAGTCAGAATACATAAGATCAGCAATTGCCTGCTTGAAGCAATTGCATTTTTCATTACCGATATAACCGGTATCCTTACATTTACTGCATTGATACTGCATCTTAAGATAATCGGCCGGTAAGCCGGCATTAAACAGCAGAGCCTGCTGACGGTTCTCCAGCTCGGCTAACTTTGCCTTCAGTTCCTTTAAGCCGCTGTCATCTCCCCGCAAGGCCATCCGACCGCTCATGGCGGAGAGAGAGATCATCTCATCCTCCAGTTCTTTCAGCTCAGGAATCAAACAATATGCTTCTTCGATGCGGCGGTCCAGTGCATGCTTATTCTGAAGTCTTCGGCTGTCATATTCCCGTAGTATCTGGTTATACTGATCATTCTTTAACGCCATGACAATCTTCTCCTTTTATCAAAGGCCTTTATTTAAGAGCTTACGCTCCAGCTCGGCATAATCCTGTGC
>JAJUHH010000469.1 GCA_029267975.1 Clostridiales bacterium | reverse complement strand
GCTGGTTTTGACGGCTTCCTTCTGCTCGTCGGTCATCTCAAAGCCGGCCGCTTTTCCCTTGTCGTATAGAATGGCCATCTGCTGGAGGCTGTTTAGAGCCGCGTCCTCAAAATACTCGTCCCATGTTTGGGTGTCGCGGTAGTTCTGTCCACACCTTTGTATAATTGCTCGGCTTCATAAGGATTACCTTCCGGCAATTCCCGATACCTATGAAGGAATTTCTTCATAAGATCCGAGCCTGTCAATAAGGAGCTGGCGCCTGCATCCTCCAGGACATAGCTGTTATCAATTATGTCGTTAGAAGTAATTGCTGGAATGACATTCGTTGGGTTACTTAGGAGTTCACCTTTAATGTTACCGGCAACCATACTGATGCCGGCATCCGATTGATTATCTTCTAACATCCGCAGCAGCTCTGTATTCAGCTGCAGCATCTGCTTGATGGAAGAAGGGGTTGTGATATGATCGGGTAAGCTCTGGGGTTGATTTTCATAACTGTGTAATACTGAGGGGGAATCAGAAGGCAAAGCAGCAGAATTATCAGTGTATGCAGTCTCGGAAGCTTTCATATGGTTTGACTGTCCTCCCTGTGGGATGAACATCTTCGCAATGCTTTGAATAAGGCTCTTCAAATCCGTTAGCAGTTGGCCTGAACCGCTTTGATACGCTTGCAGCAGCTTAATATTTGCTGATGTCAGAGGTATGTTATTCTTATGCAGGAGCACCAGGTCAGCAGGGGAAGCTTCCTTATTCATAACAGCGGCTTTGATCAAGGTCTGAAGAGTTTGCTTGTCTACCGGCATTCGGTGAAGTAATAATTCAGCTGTGATCTCTTTGTTTCGCTCCGTAAGTGAGATACCGGAAGCAGTCAAGGCTTTCAGAACGGCAGCATCAAGGGCGGCCTGTTCCATGGATGAAGCCGAGCCGCTCGCAGGGATATATTTTAATACAATCTGGCCGGAACTGCTTTCGGATACCTCAAAGTTTGCCTCATCTCCAATAGCAAGCGGCACATCACCGGTCAGCTTGGCAGTAATGGTCTGTCCACTTGGTTGTAGTCTGATGCGCACCTCATTATAACGAAGGTCCAGAACCTGACCCTTCACTCTCTGTCCCTCTTTCAATTCAGAAGGGATATGTGACGAAGATGACTGTGCTGAGCCTGTCTTCTTTGCATCAGAGATGGCTCTTCGTTCCGACACAGTCCTTGCGATCCCGGGTTTGTTTGAATTAATTTCCATAACTGCCTTCCTCCAACAATATTCCTGCCATAAGAGCCTAGGGCCTTACAGGCATCTATGCTGTTACTTTTCTTCCGTTTTAATCATTAACTCTTATTCTTATTATATCGACTTTACCCCTTCATAACTTTATGATAGAAGGATGCAAATTCTGATCTGGAAGATCGGATCTGGGAAGACAACCAAAGGGGAGGAGATGGAGGTTAACCGATTGGATGCAGCAATTATTTGGAAGTAATAAGGAGCCTTGTCTGACCAGTATCATGGGATCAGATGGCCTGCTTTCACTTTATTCGGTTAATGTGGCAAATTAAACTTAACATTCTTAATTAAAACACTACCACCACCTAATATAGTAAGGTTAAATTCCTTAATTATCTTATAAATTAATCTTGACAGGCTGATTTTCGGGGATATGTACTTGCATTACTCATAATTATATATTATAATCATCCCAATAAAACAAGGGCGTTTTAGATCGCTTGTTATGCGATTCTAAGCGCCTTTTTTCATAACCTGGAACATAAATTCCTTCCATTAAGTGGACAGGACAGACAGTAGATTGGATGTAGAAAATAAGTATAGAAAAGGATGAGTATCGTATGAAGGAAAACATCAGAGAGGAAATCAAACAGCTTCCCCAAGGTCTGTATGACCCCCGTTTTGAGCATGATAACTGCGGTATCGGCGCTATCGTTCATATGAAGGGAATCAAAACCCACAGCACTGTGGAAAATGCTTTAAAGATTGTAGAGAATTTAGAGCATCGTGCCGGTAAAGATGCGGATGGGCAGACCGGAGACGGTGTCGGTATTCTGCTTCAGGTTTCCCATAAGTTTTTCTCCAAGGTAACAAAGCCCTTAGGAATAGAACTGGATGGTGAACGTGATTACGGTGTGGGAATGTTCTTCTTTCCCCAGGATGAACTGAGCCGTAACCAGGCCAAGAAAATGTTTGAGATTATTGTGGAAAAAGAAGGCATGAAATTCCTGGGCTGGAGAGAGGTACCCATTCGTCCTGATGAGTTAGGACAAAGAGCTTTGGATTGTATGCCGCATATCATGCAGTGTTTTATCAAGAGACCTGCGAATGTTGCCAAGGGCATTGACTTTGACCGTAAGCTTTATATTGCCAGAAGAATCTTTGAGCAGAGTAATGACAATACCTACGTGGTATCCCTGTCCAGCCGTACCATCGTCTATAAGGGAATGTTCCTGGTAAAGCAGCTCCGTCTCTTCTTTGAGGATCTGCAGGATGAGAGTTATGAGAGTGCCATCGCGATTGTTCACTCCAGATTCTCCACCAATACCAACCCCAGCTGGCAGAGAGCCCATCCCAACCGCCTTATCGTTCACAATGGTGAAATTAATACCATCAGAGG
>JAJUHH010000468.1 GCA_029267975.1 Clostridiales bacterium | reverse complement strand
GGAAAGCATGAAGCCCTTGGAATACATAATGTCAACGAACGCATAAAATTAATCTATGGGGAGGAATACGGCTTAACGATCCGTCCCATTGGAGAAGGGGAGACCGCATCTACCATTACCATACCCTTAAATTTCAATCCTGATATAGAAAAAGCAAATTCATCGAATCTCATCTGGAAGAATAAAAGCAATCTTTAGTGAAAACGAATGAAGCAAGCGGGGGAATAGGGATCATGAGAATCAAATACAAAAGAGTTTTGTCTGTTATAGGGAGCTTTATATTACTAGGCCTTCTTTCTGCCTGTGGCGGGGAGATTAAGGAGACCAGTACTCAGCTTGTACCTACACAGGCAGAACACGTACCGGTGACACTGCATACGGTATCCATGTTCGGCGGAACGGATCCCAATGACAGCAATTATCAGGCAATCAACAAACAGTTCATGAATGATTATCCCTATGTCAGAATTGAAGATGATTCTCAGTCGGCAGATCAGGATTGGAAATCAAAAATCGCAGCTGATTTTGCCGTAGGGAACGAACCCGATGTGATCCAGTATTTCACCGATGCCAACGCCTCTGATGTACTGGCGGCCAATAAATTTGTCACCATTGAAGAGATCAAGAGCATCTACCCCGAATATGCTTCGGATATCCTGGAAAGTGCCTTGGCAGCAGCCAACCCGGACGGGATACAAAGGGCTGTTCCTACTACCGGTTATTGGGAAGGATTATTCTGTAATAAGGATTTATTTGACCAATATTCCCTGGCGCTTCCCACGGATTGGAATAAGCTGCTCCTTGCGATTCGGACCTTTCAGGAAAAAGGTATCGTTCCGATTGCGGTTTCTTTAGATAATGTTCCTCACTACTGGATTGAATTTTTGATTCTGTCTGCTGCAGGTCCTGAGAGTTATACTAGCATACCGACAAGAGCCCCGGAGGATTGGTGTAAGGGGCTTGCGATGTTTCGTAGCCTGCGGGAGCTTGGTGCTTTTCCCAGCAATACAGATACCATAGATAATGACTATGCCAGTGAAATGTTTAAGAATAAGGAAGCCGCCATGCAGCTTGAGGGCTCCTGGTATGTCAGTGGGATCAGGGATCAGGAAAACACCGTTGTTGTTGCTTTTCCGGTTATCCCTGAGGGGAAAGCAAAGCCAGGTTTTATGGTTGGCGGCATTTCTTCCGGCTTTTATATCACTAAAAAAGCCTGGGAGGATCCGGATAAACAGGAGGCTGCTGTGAAATTTGTCATGGCCCATACCAGCAGTAAGGCCATTGCAACCTATTGGAAAGGCAACGGCCAGGCAGCTGCCAAGGTTGATCCCCCCTCTTATATGACTCCCCTTGGACAATCCGGCCTGCGTTACAGTAATGCAGCCAGCAGTATCTGCACACCAACCGACTCAAGACTATCTCAAGAAGCTTATAATACACTTGTTGCAGGCATTGTGGATATCTCCACCGGTGCCAGAACTCCTGAAAATTTATTGAATGAAGTATTATCGATCAATTCAAAAAAATGAAAGCCGAAAGGCGGAACGGAGCTGTCATGTATAAGGTAGTGATCATTGACGATGAACCAATTATAGTGGAAGGAATCTCACGGCTGATCCAATGGGACAAATTCTCCTGCAGAATCGTGGCTACTGCGAATGATGGAACGGAAGGTGCCCAGGTGATTCGCAAATACCGGCCGAATATTATTATCACCGATATTTCTATGCCCGATCTGGATGGTTTGTCTATGGTAGCAGGCCTTAAATCAGAATTTCCTGGTATGCAAATCAGTATCCTAACCGGCTACCGCAAGTTTGAGTATGCTCAGAGAGCCCTTCATTTGGGTGTTACCAGATTTCTGCTTAAGCCTTCCAATATGGAGGAATTAGAGGAAGCAATATCCGCCATGACCACCAATCTGGAAGCCAGTCATCTTGAGGAGGATGCAGATGCCTCTAATGAGTCTGAAAACGAGCATTATGATAATGAAGCCAGCAATTTTATTGTAAATAATGCAATCAAATACATTGAGCAGAATTACCCCCACAAAATCACACTATCGGAGGTTGCGGAAAAAACCTATGTCAGCCAATGGCACTTAAGTAAGCTATTAAATCGGAAGTTGGGCCAGAATTTCTCGGAGATTTTAAACAATGTAAGAATCCGCGAAGCTCAGAAACTGCTAAAGGATCCATCCCTGCGAATCGGAGATATTGCCGAGCGGGTGGGCTTTGTGGATATGGCACATTTCTCTCGGGTGTTTAAGAAAAATATGGGGATATCGGCAAATGAATATCGGAATTCCATATCAGTTAAGTAATTAGGTTTCAACAAAGGAACGGATACAATAAATGGACGGATGCAGGAGAGGGATTGAAAGGTCGGTTTGATAATCAGAGACTGCAATCTATTAATCTAAAAGAAGAAGGACAGCAGAAAAATGTAAGGGTAGCTTTCGTTACTATGCGGGAACGCCATGCATGAACATCCATGTTCCGCATGGCTTATCCGGCCAATCCATGGCCGGATATCCCTCAGGTTACAACAAATTTTTATGCCTGTCCTTCTTCCTTAAGAATAATCACGATTTTGTCTAATGTTATCAAACCGACCCTTCCAATC
>JAJUHH010000467.1 GCA_029267975.1 Clostridiales bacterium | reverse complement strand
CGGTAAAGATGGGCTGATCATCTGCTACATAATCCTTGTCTTTCTGTGAATAATCAATGAGCTCTCTTCCATCTGCGGTAACTACTCCCAGATAGCCTGATTTATCAAAGGAAAGATCTGCTAAGATATCTTTTACTGCATCAGCTTTAATCTCGATGATAAGATAAGCACTTGCTCCAGTAAAGTTTCTAACCAAACGCATAAAGTAATGTTTCGGGCTTGTATTCAATAAGCTGTCAAAAAACTCATCCTGACCGTCCCAAATCACCTTCATACGGTTTTCCTGCAAATAAGCTCCAATCTCAGACTCTTTAATTTGATCATAAATGCCTTCTGTGGAAGGTAATTGGGTTGTGGAAATAGGGATCGCATCCTTGGAAACCATGATGACATTCCCAATGAAATCATCCGTCACAATCTTAGCAGATAGATTATTGGTAATATCTCTTTTGGAATTGCTCAGGTCAAGCATATTCCCCAGGTATCTGAGATACTCCAGTATTGCGGCATCATTTATGTACTGGATACTGGTCGACTTCACATTCTCAAAGCCAAAGTTCATATATTCTGCTGCCATATAAATGGAATCAGCAGTAGCCTTCTCATAATTCGTTACAATACCAGTGGAGGCCTTATGAAAGGATACCACACCCAAAATAATTATACATGCAACCGGGATGGAGAAGGATGCTATTAACTTAAACCGTAAGGATGAAAAGAAATTAACTTTACTTTGCATTTCCTTAGTTTCGCGTAGAATCTTCTTCAGATCTTGCAGTTCCTTCTGGGCAGATGCTTGCTCAATCGCAGCGGTACCCTCTGCTGGACTATCATTCGTATCATTTGTCTGACCAGTCTGTAACTGTCCGGAGCTTCCTTCGACTCCATCCCCATTGATGAGTCTTTGCTGTCCCTTCTTTTTAAATACTTTCTTCTTAAGTGTCTGAACTACGGACTTGATGTTCTTCTGCATATCCTCGCCTTTTTTTATCATTTCTCGTTCCTCCGAGCATGCTGATAGTATTTTTATAGCTTTTGCATAAATACAAAACTAAAATGATTTCAATCTAATTATAGCATTATATAATTGTGCATTCAATAAAACATACAAAAAAAGATAATTTTCGATATAATTTTCGTTATAATATACAGTAATTGACAATCCAGACCATGAAATAAGTCGAATTATTTGTTAATTATGGCCAAGCCAAGGTAAGCCTGCAAGAGCTTTAATGTATTCTCAAGACCCAATCGATGGGTACGCTCCATGCCATGACTGGCATGCACTCCCTGTCCGATCAAGGCTCCCTTAATATCATTTCCTGCACGGAGTGCTGCAGATACATCCGAGCCGTAATGCGGGAAGATATCTATCACATAGTCGATCTTGTTCTGCTTTGCTAAAGCGATCAGTTGATTGGTGAGCTCATAATCATAGGGGCCGGAGGAATCCTTGGCACAGATGGTAACGGTATATTCTGTCCCGTTTAGATCATCTCCCACTGCACCCATATCCACAGCAATAAATTCTTTGATTTCCTGAGGGAGTGCGGATGCACCGAATCCCACTTCTTCATAGTTGCTAATTAAGATTCGCAGGCTCTTCTCCGGCTTTGTACCCGTCTGTGACATCTCCCGAAGCAGCCCGAGAAGAACAGCAACCGATGCCTTATCGTCCAGATGCCTTGATTTAATAAAGCCCCGGTCTGTGTACTGAAACTTAGGATCAAAGCTGATATAGTCACCACTATTAATTCCAAGAGCAAGGACATCCTCTCTGCTCTTTACAGGCTCATCGATGCGCACCAGCATATTTCGGTCCGTCCGCTCCATGGTCCTTGCATCATCATAGCTGTGAACCGAAGCACTTTTGATCAAGATCGTACCAGTGTAGGTCTTCCCTTCTCTGGTATGGATCTGGCAGTAAGCCCCCTCCACACTGTGCATAGTATATCCGCCTACCAGGGTGAACTTTAAGTTTCCCTCGCTGTCAATGGAACGAACCATTGCACCAAGGGTATCCACATGTGCCGATAATCCCACGATTTCCCTGCTCTTTCCCTCAACAGAGATAATCAGACAGCCCTTCTGGTTGAACTCACTCTCATAGCCAAAGGATTTTGCCTGCTCTTTTACAAATTCCATGATCTCCTTGGTGTATCCCGAAGGACTTGGTATATTAACCAACTTCTCAATTGTTTTAATGATGTAATCCATTGTGTTCATACGATTGATTGCCTCCCTTGCCTTGATATGTTCCGCTGCTTACTGCACACTTTGTCTATTAGTATAACTCTTTTCATTTAAGTAAATAAATCTGACATCCTTCCTATTATTCCATTGTAATACTAATTCTCTCAAATTCTTAAAACAAATTATGCACAGAAGCTTCTTACAACTCCACTATGATACCAATAATAACAGATAAAGATCTATTTTACAAAGGAAAAGAGAATGACATATGTCAGCTTTGACTCCCAATTTGCCAGTCTATATTATAAAATCATCCCTCCCATAAAATAAATCAATTCATTGTTTCCTTGCCGGGAATGTATTATGATACAAGAGAGCAAGCTGATATGGTTATATCTTCCACAAAAAATTTTAAAAAAATTGAAGATAGCTGCAT
>JAJUHH010000466.1 GCA_029267975.1 Clostridiales bacterium | reverse complement strand
CATCCATGGAACCAAAGAAGGCGGACTCTTCCTGGATCTTATCCCGTCGCTCCTTGGCCTGGGCATCGGTGATTGCTCCTGTATTTAAGTCCGCATCAATTGCCATCTGTTTACCGGGCATGGCATCCAAGGTAAATCTTGCAGTTACTTCCGCAACACGCTCGGAACCCTTATTGATAACCATAAACTGTACAATAATAAGCACCACAAAGATAATCATGCCAATGATCAGATTACCGCCACCCACAAACTCTCCGAAGGTGGTGATGACATTTCCGGGTTCACCGGTAAGTAATATCAATCTTGAACTCGCAACATTCAGTGAAATACGAAAGATGGTGGTAAAGAGCAAGATCGTCGGAAAGGTTGACATATTCAGGACTTCCTTTGTGAACATGGCATTGAATAATATCACCATGGCTAGAGAGATATTTAATGCCAGCATCAGGTCAAGTATTACAGGACTGATGGGTATGATTAAAAATACAATCGCTGATAAAAGGAATAAACCGATAATCAGATCATTTCTCTTCATGTTACCTCCATATTGCTAAAAGCTGTCTATAATTTGTTCTTAAGTCCGTAGACATAAGCTAATACCTCCGCTGTCATCTGGTACAGCTCCGGGGGTATCTCGTCTCCTATCTCAACATTATAATAAAGCATTCTTGCCAAGGGCTTATTCTCTACAATCTCAATATGATGCTCTTTGGCGATCTCTTTTATCTTCTGCGCCACATAATCTGCACCTTTTGCAATCAGAACAGGTGCTTCACTGGTATTTTTATCGTATTTGATGGCAGCTGCAAGGTGTGTCGGATTGGTAATGACGACATCTGCAGTGGGAAGTGCCTGCATCATTCTTCTCTGGGATGCCTCTCGCATCCTGGCACGGATCTTACCCTTGATCAAGGGATCACCTTCCGCATTTTTATGCTCGTCCTTGACCTCCTGCTTTGTCATTCGCATATCTTTTCGGAATTTAATCTTTTGATAGATGAGATCAGCAACACCGATCACAAAGAATACCATACTGATCTGCAGTCCTAAATCAATGGCAAGGTTTCCAATTAAGAGTATCGCCTGCTCCAGCTTTAAATCATAGAGGATAAATAAGGTTTTCCATTCTTCTTTCAGGGTATTATAAGCAAGATAAGATACAATTGCAATCTTGATTACCTCCAGACAAAGATCAAACAGTTTCTCTTTTGATATGATCTTTTTCATACCGCTGGCCGGATTAAGCTTATTTAGCTTTGGTTTCATAACCTTTGTGGTTACCTTCCATTTTACCTGAAAGAGGATCACCACCACAGTAACGAGAATTGCTATGGCAAATAGCGGAATGCATATAAATAGAATTGTCTGAAGGGCATCCGATAAGATACTGCGTACAGCGGGTATGGTCATCTCTTCTCTGGAAAACTTGCTTATCATTCCAAAGTTCTTGTAAAAGCTCTTTTGAAAGCCCTCCCCAATATAAGCCGAAAAAACTTTCAGTACCACGAAGAAGACAGCAAGACCAGAGGCGCTGATTAACTCTTTACTTTTAGCAACCTGTCCTTCATTTCTGGCGTCTCTCAGCTTTTTTGCAGTAGGTTCTTCTGTTTTATCCGTACCCCCCGCAAAGAACTGAAGGTTGTAGGGAAGTCTGTAGACGCTTCTTAGGATTTGCTCCTCTGTAATCATGAATCCCCCTGCGCTTTCGCGCAATGCCTTTCTAATCAATACTTACCTCAAAAATTCTATGGACTCTAACAACATTTTCTTCATTTCATTAAATATATTATCAGCCACGGCAGGGATCAGCTCCATAATCATCGCCAGTACGATAAGTCCTACAGTAACCTTGATCTGCATACCCACCACAAACATATTCATCTGTGGAGCAATCTTGGCCAGAATTCCCAGGATTGTATTCACGATCAATATTGCCGCGAAGATTGGTAAAACGATCCGAAAACCGATGACAAAATAATCTGTGATAAACTGCACCATCAACTGATACATATTAGGGTTAATATTCACCTGTCCGATCCCAATGACCTGGAAGGAATCAATAATAGCCCGCAGAAAATAATGGTGCATATTGGTGATCAGCATGATAAGAAGAACCAGATAACCGTACAGATTTGCAGTTATCGTAATCTGTATATTGGTCATGGGATCTAACTCACTCACCATTGAGTAGCCGATCTCTATATCAATGATCTGACCGGAAAAGGCGATAATATGGTAAGCGATGTTTGCAAACAGACCCATAATCGCCCCAGCTAAGACTTCCTTAATCACCAGTATGGCATACTCAATCACTGTGCTGTATTCCGGTGCCTGATAGGGTACCGTATAAAACAAAATAGAGGCCAGAAAAATCGCTAACCCCGTCTTTACGCGAATCGGTACATTCTGCAGCGAAAAAAACGGTGCTGTAAAAATAAAACCGGATATCCTCACAAGTATTAAAATATAAAATTCAACATGTTCAATGGTAAAACTCATAAGATATCAATATAGTAGCTAAAATTATTGACTAATTCCACCATATACTCCCGAAGGTTGTTTAAGATCCATCCCCCTGCCAGCATTAAAACCAGAAATACTGCAATCAGCTTCGGAACAAATGTGAGGGTTTGCT
>JAJUHH010000465.1 GCA_029267975.1 Clostridiales bacterium | reverse complement strand
ATGAATTTGCTGAATTTAGGTTGGAGCATTATGAGCTTGGTGGTATTGCAGTGAATAAGGGGGATAGGGTTCTGAATATGCACATTCCCTCCAGCGGTAAGTTTACTCAGGAAAAACGCTTAGCCTCTTACAAGCGTGCTTACCGGTTCTTTCAGAAGGAGTTTGGGGGAAGACCAATCCCCATGGTGTGCAACTCCTGGCTGCTTTATCCGGGCTATCGTGAAATCTTACCGGAGAATTCAAATATTCTTGGCTTTATGAATGACTTCACTTATATTGAGGGGAAAACAGAAGATAAATTCAAGGATGCCTGGAGAGTCTTTGGTAAGGATTTTGAAAAGGAGCCCAAGGATTGGCCCAGAGAGAGCTCCCTTCAAAAAGCAATTGCAGAATATGTAGAAAAGGGCAACAAGACTGGAAGCGGTTACGGAATATTCTTCTTTGATGGTGAGAATATCATTCAGGAATAAGCGGATATTGGAGTGGCTGTTGTAATATGTAAGATATTAGGGAAGAAAAGAACAACATGTATCCACACACATGTTGCTCCTTTCTTCCATTTATTCATACATAAGCAACAGCCACTTAATTGTTTGGGTTTTATTTTACATAACAGATTATCTTAAAATTGGGATAATCTCTTGGCAGATATTATAAGCTTTCTGCTATGGTATAGATCAGTTTCTCTGAATCAGCCCAGCCAAGGCAAGGATCAGTGATGGATTTTCCGTAGATATGCTCGCTGACCTTCTGGTTGCCGGCTTCGATATAGCTTTCAATCATGACACCCTTCACCAATGCACCGATTTCAGCAGAGTGCCTGCGGCTGTGAAGCACTTCCTTCACGATTCTGATCTGCTCCAGGTAAAGCTTATTGGAATTTGCATGGTTTGCATCAACGATGATCGCAGGATTTAATAAATCACGCTCCTGATACATAGAAGCTAAGAGGATCAGGTCCTCATAATGATAGTTAGGAATGGATTGCCCATGCTTATTGACAGCACCACGTAGGATTGTATGGGTCAATGGATTACCGGAGGTGGTTACCTCCCAGGTCCTGTATAAGAAGGTATGGCTCTTTTGAGCGGCCACAACGGAGTTGAGCATAACGTTAAAATCACCGCTGGTGGGATTTTTCATACCTGCCGGAACATCAATACCGCTGATGGTAAGTCTGTGCTGCTGATTCTCTACAGAGCGGGCACCGACAGCAACATAGGAGAGGATATCTGACAGATAGGGCCAATTTTCCGGATATAGCATCTCATCAGCCGCAGTCAGTCCGCTTTCCGCAATAGCACGAAGATGCATCTTTCTCATGGCAATCAAGCCTTCCAGTAAATCAGGTTCCTTCTCCGGATCCGGTTGGTGTACGATTCCCTTATAACCTTCCCCAGTGGTTCTGGGCTTGTTGGTATAGATTCTGGGAATAATGATTAGTTTGTCAGCGACCTTTTCCTGTACCTTGGCAAGACGGGAGATGTAGTCACATACTGCATCCTCATTATCGGCGGAGCAGGGGCCGATGATTACAAGAAATTTATCGGAAGCCCCCGTAAATACTTCTTTGATCTGTCTGTCCCGTTCCTGCTTAAGAAGTACATCCTTTGCTGGCATCGGATAGAGCCTTGCCAGATCCTCCGGCGATATTACTTCCTTTATAAATTTAAAACTCATTCCGTCATCTCCCTTGTTTTTTCTGACTATTTTATCTTTTTTTACTCAGATAGTCAACCAAATTCTTGAATAAATATACACCCAAGACCAGGGGCGCAAATAGCATGGTTATATAATAAATGAGATTTTCATAAAAATATGATTGAATGATATGAATTTGAAGCTTTTTGGTATATAATAGGAGTGTTCGAGATGAATCAACATAGAAATGATTGTAATTTTGAATGATGTAAGTTGTAAATGAAATAAGTAGTAAATGATATAAGAAAGGTCAGGTAATGTGAGATGAAAATGTATGATCTCATTCAAAAAAAGAAAAATAAAGAGAGATTAAGTACCCAGGAGATAGAATTCATTATAAAAGGTTATACCGACGGCAGCATACCGGATTATCAGATGTCCGCTTTTTTAATGGCAGTATGTATCAATGGGATGGATCATCAGGAGACTGCTGATCTGACCATGGCAATGGCGAACAGTGGGGATATCCTTGATCTGTCTGCAATTCATGGGGTAAAGGTGGATAAGCACAGCACCGGCGGTGTGGGAGACAAGACCTCCCTGGTACTAAGTCCCATGGTAGCCGCACTGGGGATCCCTGTGGCTAAGATGTCCGGCAGAGGGCTTGGTCACACCGGCGGTACCATTGATAAATTAGAGAGCTTTCCCGGTTTTTCAACCTCTATTTCCAGTGAGGAGTTTATCAATAATGTGAACCGTATTAAAATGGCTATCATTGGCCAGACTGCAGATCTTGCTCCGGCGGATAAAAAAATTT
The DNA here is from genome assembly GCA_029267975.1 of Clostridiales bacterium. Taxonomy (GTDB): domain Bacteria; phylum Bacillota; class Clostridia; order Lachnospirales; family Lachnospiraceae; genus Mobilitalea. Next base: position 182 of record JAJUHH010000465.1, on the reverse strand, counting down.
ATGCACTGCGGGATGTTACCGCAACCGTTGATAATATTTCTCTGATTGCCAGCAGTATTATGAGCAAGAAGATCGCTTCTGGTTCTGATGTCATCGTTCTTGATGTTAAGACAGGCAGTGGTGCCTTTATGAAGACCTATGAAGCATCCCTGGCTCTGGCTCAGGAGATGGTGCAGATCGGT
>JAJUHH010000464.1 GCA_029267975.1 Clostridiales bacterium | reverse complement strand
GGTTACTTCGATGTGTAAGTCTCTAATTGCTTCAACCATTCAGATTACCTCATTTCTCTTTGCCTATATCCGCTGCTTCACAACATTGTACTGATATTGTCACAAATACTCTGGTGATTCCTTTCCTTTATTTTAGTATATCCACCATCAGACCGATCTCCCAATCAATTTCTGACTGATCTAATCTGTATTCCTCCATCAGCTCCGGTCCGCAGCTGTTAGAGCCCATTCCACTATGCATATAGTCAATGCAAAGGGTAACATGATCCGCTTCTTCTAATTCAAAATTATGCTTTTTGCTGGCAAGCTCCTCAATGGTATAATTGGAGGCATTAAAGCTGAAGGGCTGTTTGCCATATACCGATAGCTTCCTCTTCTCATTGTGTATTCTCATGTAATTACAGCCATAATGGCTTCCGTTCTCCTGTGGCTTTAGATAATCCTCATGGAGCTCCTCCACCGACGCTTCAAATCGATCCACATAAGCTGCACGGTGCTTATCACAATAGCTTTCCTGGGGTCCATATCCAAAATACTCTACCTTTTGATAGGTCTTTGGCAAGGTTAGTTTTAATCCAAGCCTTGGCAGATAAGGGGTATGCATATTTCTTGTACCCAGCATGCGGATCTGGATACTTCCATTGCCCAGTACATGGAAGCTCATTTCATATTCTAAAAAGTTTGGTCTGTAAACCGCAGCCATGGACATTCTGCATTTGATTGTTACTTCCTTCTCCCCACACTCTGCTGTGGTCTCATAAACTCTGGCAATCGCCATATCATAGCCTGCCTTCTCCCAGACTTTTATAATATTCTTATCATTGTCCGTTGGAGCACGGAATACATTATATTCCATTGGCCCATAAAGAATTTCCTCTCCCTGGAGCTTCATGGAAGTAAAGCAGCCCTTCTCCTTAGAGAACTGATATTCAAAGTTCTCTCCTGTGATGGTATAGCTTCTGCGGTTTTCTGAAAGGTTAACCGCAGACATAACCACCTCCGGCACTTGTGGAACTACGCATTCCTGGGAAAGGCATATTTGGTCAAATCCAAGCAGATGTCCCGCATTTGTTAAGAGATCATCCTGTTTTTGAATGTAATCAAGCTTTAAATAACAATTTCCCCTGGCTTGCTTAGGCAGATCCAGGCGGATGCTTCCTGTCTGATGGGGTGCAATATCAATCTCTTCCATCAGTCCCTCTGCGATCACTTCTCCATCCTGCTTTAACTCATAGCATATTCTTACAAAGTCTTTCAGATTGGTAAAGTCAAGTTTATTCTCAAACGTAAATAACCCCTGCTCCAGATCCTGGTTTACAAGCCTTACCGGACGAATGATATTCTTATACTCCAGCAAACCGGTATGAACTCGTCTGTCCGGATAAACCAAGCCATCCATACAGAAATTACCGTCATGAGGGAACTCGCCGAAATCTCCTCCATATAAGTATTTCTCTTTACCATTTTCCGCCTTGCCTGCATAAACGGCATGATCACACCACTCCCAGACAAAGCCGCCACAGTAATTATCATAGGCATAAATCTGCCTGATATTTTCCTCCAGATCCCCAGGTCCGTTACCCATGGCATGACAGAACTCACATTGGATCAAGGGTTTTTTATTCTGATCATTTTCACAGTATTCTTTTACCCATTCCGTTGACACATACATACGGCTTACCACATCAAGGATAGAGGTATCCTCTGTTGTCTCCGTGTCCCAGATTTCGCTTTCATAATGCAGTAGTCTGTCCGGGTCATATTCCTTTACCCATTGACCTGCCTTTACGAAATTCATACCGTATCCGCTTTCATTACCCATGGACCAGAAGATGACACTGCATCTGTTTTTATCACGGATAACATTTCTTTGAACACGATCCAAAATCTCCTTTTCATAACGGGGGTCCTTCGCCAGAAAATCTCTCTGTCTGACACCATCCTTGTATATATGGGAGCAGCCGTGACTTTCAATATCTGCCTCCCCAATGACATAGAAGCCATATTCATCACACAGTTCCAGGAACCAGGGAGAATTCGGATAATGGCTTGTACGAATAGCATTGATATTATGCTCTTTCATTAATCTTAAGTCCCTTAAGGCATGCTCTTTGGATACAACAGCTCCGGTAAGCGGATCACTATCATGGCGGTTTACCCCTTTAAACTTTACCTGTCTACCATTGATCAGGACTACTCCGTCTTTTACTTCTATCTTTCTGAGACCGACCTTTTGTTTAATAAGCTCTTCTTCTGCAGCAATCGTAAGCTCATACTGATAGGGATGCTCGGCGTTCCACAGGATAGGATCCGGAATGCTTATCATACAGCTTTCCCCAGGCTTTACTTTCGACTGGCCGATCAGGCTGCCGTCCTTCGTTGTAAGTGTACATTGTAGAGACGGATTTCCCACCATTTCAAAAGTGATATGGAGCTTGGCCTGATCATATCCTTCTGAAAACTCCTGGCGTATGGTATAATCACGGATATATTCGGAAGGTCTCTCCAGCAAATAAACATCACGGAAGATTCCTGACAGACGGAATTTATCCTGATCCTCCAGGTAGCTTCCGTCACACCATTTCAATACCAATACCGATATTTTGTTCTCACCCTCTATTAAAAAATCCGTCAGATGAAATTCGCTGCTTGAATGAGAT
>JAJUHH010000463.1 GCA_029267975.1 Clostridiales bacterium | reverse complement strand
CCAAGAAAGTCACGTTCTCAATCGGTTGCCGCGTATAGCAATACAATAGGCTTTGAAAGACAAAGGCATCTTCCACAGCCTAAGTACTGATGGCGGCAAACGGTCTTCTTATGGAATGATCGTCACACTCTATTCTTTTTATGATTGATGCCATGAGCGCCCATAATATAAGAGCTGATGCAACACATAAGTAAAACCTGAAAGAAAGGATAACAGGCATCCCATGATGCACTCTTGTTTTTTCCTTCCTTCATAACCTACATTTGTGCAACAGCCCTTTATATAAATCAATTAGTCATCAAATAGAAATTCTGCAAGCACCCTGTTGCTGATATCTATTCCCTGTTCAGTCAAACGGATCCAATCACTGTCAAGCTCGATCAGCTGCTTTTGCTCTAAGTCCTTTAAAATCTTACCATAAACCGAATCGATATCTTGTGAAAAGCGCTCCTTGAATAAGGATTTTTTGACCCCCTCGCAGCGTCTGAGGCCCAGGAACATAAACTCTTCCATCTGCTGCTTCTTGCTTAGCTGCTGATATTCCTCTCTTATTCCCAGAGAATCCAGTAGAATAGGTTCCTGTAAGTTAGTAGCCTGCATACCAGAAGCCTGCAAATTGGGATCCTGTAAGAGGGGGTTGCTGACTGATGTGATGTTTTTCTTATAAGTAGTATCAGCAAGGCTGGCTTTATGCTCCGAACAGGAAGCCATATATTGCTTAAGATCGATGCAATTCGCCGTCCTGACTCCCTTCAGCAGGGATGACGCCCCCAAACCAAGTCCCAGATACTCTGTTCCGATCCAGTAAGAATTATTATGTCTGCATTCATATCCCATATGGGCATAGTTGGATATCTCATAACGATAATACCCTGCTGCTTCAAGGATTTCCTTGGTCTTATGATAGATCAGCCTGTCTGTATCCTCATCCGGCAGCTCCTTTTCATAGGGGGAACCCGGATGATATAAGTCATAAAATTCGGTTCCTTCTTCGATGATCAAGCTATAAGCCGAAATATGCTCAGGTTTCATGGCAATGACTTTGTTCAGGGTCTTCTCCCAGGAAGCTAAGGTTTGTCCCGGAAGAGCCGACATCAGGTCAATATTAATATTCGTAAAGCCAACTTCTCTGGCCAGTTTAAAATTCTCACAAAACTCTTCGAAGCTGTGGATCCTTCCAAGGCGTTTTAATTCCTTATTATCTGTTGACTGTAAGCCGAAGCTGAGTCGATTAAGTCCTGCTTTTTGATAAATGAGCAGTTTCTCCTTATCGACAGTTCCAGGATTCACCTCAATCGTTGCCTCTAAGCCGGCAGCATCAATCCAGAACACCTTCTGTATTTCCTCCATGATCCTGGCAATCGCTTCTGCCGGAAGGCAGGAAGGGGTTCCTCCACCAAAGAAAATCGTGGGCACAATATAGTCTGAATTTCTTCCCTGATAACTTTTTATCTCTGTAAGCAGTGCATCCACATAGGCTGCCTTCGCAGAATCCGTCGCCGGTGCGGACAGGAAATCACAATAAGCACATTTTCTTACACAGAAGGGAATATGAATATAAAGGCCTAGTTCATTTATTCTTGTATTATTCATCTATTCATCATCAAGCTTCAATACGCTCATAAAGGCTTTTTGAGGAATCTCCACATTACCTACCTGGCGCATTCTCTTCTTGCCTTCCTTTTGCTTCTCAAGAAGCTTCTTCTTACGGGTAATATCACCGCCGTAGCATTTTGCCAATACATCCTTACGCATCGCCTTCACAGTCTCTCTTGCGATGATCTTGCTGCCGATGGCTGCCTGGATCGGAATTTCAAAGAGCTGGCGGGGGATCTCCTCCTTCAGCTTCTCACACATTTTTCTGCCGCGTTCATAGGCGCTGTCTGCATGTACGATGAAGGTTAAGGCATCCACTTCTTCCTTATTAATGAGGATATCCAGCTTCACAAGATCAGCCTGTACATATCCCTTAAGCTCATAATCAAAGGAAGCATAGCCTCTGGATCTGGATTTTAAAGCATCAAAGAAATCATAAATAATCTCATTTAGGGGTAATTCATATTTCAGCAGTGCTCTGGTTGCTTCCATATACTCCATGCCAAGATACACTCCTCGGCGTTCCTGACACAGCTTCATAATGGAGCCGACAAATTCCGTGGTAACCATAATCTCTGCCGATACCACCGGTTCCTCCAGATATTCGATCTCTGAAGGGTCCGGCAAATTCGTAGGATTGGTAATATCAATCACTTCACCATTGGTCTTGTGTACCTTATAGATAACGCTGGGTGCTGTGGTTACCAAATCCAGATTATATTCTCTTTCCAGACGCTCCTGAATGATTTCAAGATGTAAAAGTCCTAAGAAACCGCAGCGAAAACCAAAGCCCAAGGCCACAGAGGTCTCAGGTTCAAACTGAAGGGAAGCATCGTTAAGTTGAAGCTTCTCCAGGGCATCTCTAAGGTCTGGGTACTTTGCTCCATCCGCCGGATACATACCGCAGTAAACCATAGGGTGTACCTTCTTATAACCCGGCAAAGGCTCAGCACAGGGACGTTTGTTATCGGTAATCGTATCTCCCACACGGGTATCCTTCACATTCTTTATACTTGCGGTAAGATAGCCAACCATGCCGGCAGTTAATTCTTCCGCAGGAATAAATT
>JAJUHH010000462.1 GCA_029267975.1 Clostridiales bacterium | reverse complement strand
TTAACCCATGATATGGAAAATGTATTTTCAGAGATTAGAAATGGAAAGATGAAGGCCTCCTCCGCTCTGGTAGATATCCTCTTCAAGGGTTTGGATGCTCTGGAGGCATATTTAAGTAATATACAGGCAGAAGCAACTGAGGGAGAGGAGGATAATGAAGATATTATCAAGGCCCTGAATGATATCCTGAATGAAGGAACCGGCGCACCGGCAGCAAGTCAGAAGGCTGCTGCACCGGCAGGTACTCAGGTGCAGAGCCTTGTTCCGGCAACTGCAGATGATAAAAGGAAGTTCCTTTCCATTAAGCTGGAGGAGCATGAGAAGAAAGCCATTGCCAAAGCCGGTATGCTTGGTCTGAATGTAGTGGGTCTTACCGTCTATATACAGGAATACTGTGTCCTTAAGGGTGCCAGAGCATTTATGGTCAACCGTACCCTGGAGGAGCATGGTGAGATTATCAAATTAAATCCCAGCGCTCAGGATCTGGAGGATGAAAAGTACGATTTTGATTATTCAGCCTTTGTTATCACTAAGGAAACTCCCAGTAAACTGGCTGAGCTTGCATCCGCTGTATCCGAGGTAAAGGAAGTGGTAGCTGACTTTATCCGTTTAAGCCCGGAGGATTCAGCAAACTTTACTGAGATCTTAAAGCAGGAGGAAAGTGGTACAAGCACACCCAAGCCTGTGCAAAAGGATCCCGGTTCTGCTTCCCTGAAAGCAGGCAATGCCCCTGCAGCAAAGCAGGCAGCAACCAAACCCGTAGCCAACCGCTCTGTGCGTGTGGATATTGATAAACTGGATGTACTTATGAATCTGGTGAGTGAGTTGATTATCGCCAAAAATGGTTTAATCTCCATCAGCAGCGAAAATGAGATCATGTTAAACTCCAGATACCATGAGCAGATTGAATATCTGGAAAGAGTTACCACCAACCTTCATGAATCTGTGATGAAGACACGAATGGTACCCATCGAGAGTGTCGTGAACCGTTTCCCCAGAATGATCCGTGACTTATCAAAGAAGCTGGGTAAAGAAATGGAATTATACATGACCGGTGAGGAAACTGAGCTTGACCGTACAGTAATAGATGAAATCGGTGACCCTCTGATGCATTTGCTCCGTAATGCTGCAGATCACGGTCTGGAAAGCAATGCAGAGAGAGAAAAACTTGGCAAGAACCCTGTAGGTTCCATCTATCTGGATGCTTATCAGGATGGCAATAATGTTGTGATCGAAGTTAGGGATGACGGTGCTGGTATTAATACAGAGAAGATTAAGAGGAAGGCAATAGAGCGCGGCAGCATAACTGAAGAGCAGGCCTCCCATATGACCGAGAAGGACTTGATCGATATCTTATTCCAGCCAAGCTTCTCAACAGCAGAGCAGGTAACTGACGTATCCGGGCGAGGCGTAGGTCTGGATGTGGTTAAGACCAAGATTGAAGCACTTGGCGGTGAGATCGAAGCAAAGACAAAGCTGGGTGAGGGCTCCAACTTTATTATCCGCCTGCCGCTGACGCTTGCAATCATCCAGGCCCTGATGGTTATCATCGGGGATGAGAAATTTGCGCTTCCTTTAAGCAGTATACAGACCGTAGAGAATATTCCGGCCTCGGATGTGAAGCTCATTCAGGGCAAAGAGGTTATCGTGCTCAGAGGTAATGTGGTGCCGGTGGTACGTCTTGGAAAGCTTTTAGACTGCAAGCAGCCTGAGCAGGAGCCAAAGGAACTGGTGGTAGCGATTGTAAAGAAGGGCGAGAAGCTTGCCGGTATGGTTGTGGATGAGCTGATCGGTCAGCAGGAGATCGTAATCAAGTCCATCGGTAAATATATCAAGAGCCACAAGATCATCAGTGGTGCGACCATTCTTGGTAATGGTGAAGTTGCCTTAATTCTTGATGTGATTTCTTTAGTATAGGGAGGGTATGAACATGGCTGCAGATACAAAGCAATTTATTATTGCATCTTTGAATCAGGATTTGTATGGAGTAGATATTAAGTATATCGATAATATTATTGTTATGCAGGGAATTGCCAGAGTACCCAAGTCCCAGTCCTACATCCCCGGCGTCATTAATCTGCGAGGGGAGATCATACCGGTGATGAGCTTAAGAGCAAGACTAGGTATGGAAGAAGCACCTTACACAAATAAATCCCGTATCATCATTGTTCGGCCGGAGGAGCAGGCTGCTCCCATTGGCTTAATCGTGGATGAGGTAAGGGAGGTTATCACACTGGAAGCCAGTGCGATTGAGCAATTAGCCTATGATGAGAAAGATCCCTTAACCAACTTCAGTCTGGGTGTTGGCAAAACGGCTAACGAGTTGGTAAACTTACTGAACATTCCTTCAGTTATTATTGAGAAGGAAGCAAGTGCATAACATGGATTGTGAGGTGCAGATGCTGTGTCCGAAATAAACTTAAATCATATAGATAATATGCAATACGATGTGCTCCGGGAGATTGGAAATATCGGAGCAGGGAATGCTACAACTGCATTGTCCCAGATGATCAATTCCAAGATTGACATGAAGGTTCCCAAGGTTGATCTCCTGGAATTCAAGGATCTGGCTGACATCGTCGGTGGAGCAGAGAACCTGGTAGTAGGTATTTTATTTACCCTGGAAGGCCAAATTGACGGAATGATGATGTTTATGTTGGATAT
>JAJUHH010000461.1 GCA_029267975.1 Clostridiales bacterium | reverse complement strand
GAATCGGTGCTTCAATTCGAATATCCGCCGCTGCCAGATTAAGCTTAATGTCATCGGCCAGTGCGGTAATCCTGCTAACCTTCACGCCCTGCTCCGGCTGAAGCTCATATCTTGTAACCGAAGGGCCACAGCTGACATTGGTAATGGTAACATGTACCCCGAAGCTCTCTAAGGTACTTTGCAGCTTCAGTGCCGTTTCCTTCATGGAACGCTCCGGCGCTCCTGCCTTCGTCAGCTTGGGTTTGGGAGCCGACAGTAAGCTCACCGGCGGGAAGATATACTCTTTTTGCTGAGGTGCCTGTGAAATATCAAGCCCTTCTACATCAGTAGACTCTGATTTTCCTTCTGTTGCCTGCTGGGATTTTTCTGTCTTCTTATGTACTACAGCTGTCTCACGGGCAGTTTCACGAGCTTCCTCCAGGCTTTCAGAAGGCTCCAGCAGCTTGTCTGGCTCCATCTCCGTTTCATTTTCATGCTGTCCAAACTTTTCCCGTAATTCCTTCTCATATAAGGGAAGGGTTTCCTCCGAAGATATGCTGCTATGGTTATCAAAGAAGGATATTGTCTCCTTTTCCTGGGGTTCTTCAAACAGCTGATGGAAGTTAGACTCGGCTGGCTCCGGCTTTTTGGCCTCCAGCTCCTGCTCCTTTTCTTTCTTTTGTTTTCTCTCCATAAAGGAAAGAACCGGACCCTTACTCTGGGCCTCTGCGGCTGTTGTCTTGCCGGCCGGGCGTGCTACCTCCGGATCCAGGATGAAGGTTTTGGCTGGCCTTCTGCCTGTGGGACTGGTCTTCTGAACGGGTGGCTCTTCCTCCTCCCTCATATCCTGACGAAGCTTCTGATATTCTTTCCGCTGCGCCAGGGAACGCTTACTTTGCTTGGCCAGATAGGTCAGGATTGCCTTACCGCTAATGACAATAATACAGATGAGCATGATGGCAAGGAGAATAATATAAGTGGCAACTTCATCAAACAATCCGCACAGGAGCATTACCAAAAGTCCTCCGATAATACCGCCGCCGCTTCTGAGCTTCATGGAATTCATATAATATTCGTAGATCTTTGTCTCCGGATTGTAGGAATGGGCAATCAGCTCGATGAGTGCCGTCAATACAACAAAGAATACAATGGCGCTCATTATTTTTCGCCCTGCCCGTTTATTTCCCAGGTTAGAGATGCGAAAAGCTGTGAGGAAGAAGAGGATGAAAGGCAGGATATAGGCTTCTACACCGATCATACCAAAGACAAAGCTGCTGAATACATGTCCTACCGCACCGCTTAAATCAAAATTGCTTAAAAAGAGCAGAATGGAAATAACCAGTGCAATCACAAGCAATATTTCATCCTGGATTGCACCGTTTTCCTTCACTCTTTTTTGTTCTTCTTTATTTATTTTTTTCTTTCGTGTTTCTGTCGCTTTTTTCGTTTTCTGTCTTGGAGCCATTTGGATGGTTCCCTCCGTTTCTGGTATTAATAGCAATTACATCCAGAAATTATTATACCTTTTATAAAAATGTAATGCAACATCTTTCAACCCTTATAAAACTTTCCTGGTGCATATTCATCATTCAGATAGTCTCTCATATCTGTGGAGTTCACCCGCTCGATCACATAGTTTTCCCCATCACGACGGGTTAACAGGCGTCCATGCTGCAAGGGGATATCCCGGTATTCTGCCTCAAGCTGCTCCTTGGGTCTCTCCTGCTTTATATCCGTATAGCTGAGCGGTCTGGCATAAATGCGTTCCAGTGGCATCACCGTATATAGCATGATTACTCCCCCTTCCTTAGCGCTTCTTGCTGCCGGTAGACTTTGTGCCAGTATTCTTTTCATCATTACTCTTGCTTCCTGTATTCTTGGTCCCAGTAGTCTTTGCAGCAGTAGTCTTCGCTGTCGTCTTGGCTGCAGTATTCTTCGCAGCTGTCGTCTTGCCTGCACTATTCTTCCTGCTGCTGTTTTCTGTACCCTGCTCTGCTTCCTCCTGTTGATTGCTGCTTTCTGCTTCTGCCTCCTGCATCATGGCTCTTTCCTTATCCTCAATCATCTCATTGATTTTGGCAAGCGCTTCCTTGATTCCTCCCACTTCGTCGATGATTCCCTTCTTTACGGTTTCCTCTCCCACCAGGATGGAACCCACATCCTTGGCCAGCTGATTGGTATCCAGCATCAGGGCCTTAAAGCTGTTATAATCGATTTTAGAGTGGGCAACCACAAAATTTATGATCCTGTCCTGAATCTTCTCAAAATACTCAAAGGTCTGTGTGACACCGATGACAGTACCATTCATTCTAACCGGATGAATGATCATGGTGGCGCTTGGCACGATATAGCTGTAATCTGCAGACACTGCCAGGGGAACTCCGATAGAATGGGATCCTCCAAGTACCAGGGAAACTGTGGGCTTACTTAGGGAGGCTATCATTTCTGCAATTGCCAGTCCTGCTTCCACATCTCCGCCCACAGTATTGATCAAGATCAATAACCCGTCAATCTCTGTACTATCCTCAATAGCTGCCAGTTGGGGCAGGACATGCTCATATTTGGTTGTTTTATTATGCTGGGGCAGACATTCGTGCCCCTCAATCTCGCCGATGATCGATAGCAAATGTATCTTATGGTCCCGTTTTCCATTCTCCAAAACCGTCTGACCATATTCACTGATCTTCTTATCCTTC
>JAJUHH010000460.1 GCA_029267975.1 Clostridiales bacterium | reverse complement strand
TATCCATGCTTTTCCTTATTGGTATTATATTAACTTAGAATGGATGAAGATGCAATAGCTAATTTATAATTATGCAATAAAATTTATATAAATGCATAATGTAATTTACAAAAGAAGACCCACAGCTGAAAGCTGTAGGCCTATTCATGTTTTATGATCTGAACTTCTTATAGATCATACAGTGCTCTATACTTATCCTTCAGATAGTTAATATAATAATCCGCATTAAATTCTTCCCCGGTGACATCCATTAAGAGCTGGTTTGTATTTTTAACAGCACCGTATTTGTGGATATTATCCCGCAGGAACTCACGGATTGGTGTTAAATTACCTGCTTTTAAATATTCCTCGATGGGCATTTTATCCTGCATGCAGGCATAGAGCTGGGAGGCAATGGCGGTCCCGATTGCATAGGAAGGGAAATATCCGAATTCGCCGCAAGCCCAGTGCGTGTCCTGTAAAATACCTTCGGAATCCGTACTGGGAGTGATGCCCATATATTCCTGATATTTTTGATTCCAGATCTGAGGGAGTTCTTCAATATCAATATCGCTATTAAAGATCATTTTTTCTATCTCATAACGAACGATGATGTGGATGCAGTAGGAGAGTTCGTCAGCCTCCGTACGGATCAAGCTTGGTGCTGCTTTGTTGATGCCCTTAATAAAGTGATCAAGGGAGATATCCTTCAGATTATCAGGGTAGGTATCTACCAGCTTGCCATAGATGGGCTCCCAGAAGGCTTTGCTCCTGCCCAGGACATTCTCATAGAACCTGGACTGGGATTCATGCATACCCATGGAGGCGCCGCCGCCTACTAAGGTCTGGGTGATGGCATCATCAATATTCATCTCATAAAGTGCATGGCCGCTCTCATGGATGATGGAGAACATAGCGCTTTCCAGGTTATTCTCCAGATATTTATCTGTAATTCTGACGTCATGATTATGCAGCTGCAGAGTGAAGGGATGTGCGCTTTCACCAATGATCCCCCGGTTAAAGTCAAAACCTACATAGCCGCTTAAGTATCGGCAGAATTCCCTTTGCTTCTGAATGTCATAGGTCAGATAATTGTAGGACTTATCCACAGTCTCTGCCTTCTTGGCAACCTCCTGCAATAAGGGGACGATCTCTGCTTTGATCTTGTCAAAGAAGAGATCCAGATCCTTCATCATAAAGCACTCATCAAAGTCTCCCAAAAGCACCTCATAGGGATTTTTCTTTCCTTTGGCCCGGTAAGCAGCAAATTTCTTTTTATATTCGATAATCTTTTTCAGATAAGGGGCAAAATCCTCATAACGATTGTCCTTTTTGGCCTTTGCCCATTTACGGGTTGCCAGGGAGGTATATTCGTTAAAGTCACGGTATTCCTCAGGAGGGATGCTTTCCAGCTGCTCATAGGTTTTTCCCAGTTCCTTCACAATTGCCCTCTCGGTATCCGTTAACTGTGCCTGTTCTTTCTCACTTTGAAGCTTGCCAAGAAGCTTGTGCACATCATCATTGATTAAGCTTTTCATATATTCGTCAGATAAGATACCGACAACCTTTGAGGTATATTCTTCAGACTCGAAGTGGGCAGTGGTCTGATCATCCAATTCAAATAAATTTCGTGCTGTCATCAGAGCCATAGATTTTTCAAGATAGGGCTTTAATTTATCAAAAGTTTTACTCATAGAAACTCCTTCCGCCGTTTAATACGGCTTATTACTAGTGGAATAATAAAAATGGCTATCATTCATACGATATATTAATACATAGTATAACAACTTTTTTTCGCTATAACAATCCAATGCATACCAAAATTTTAAGATTCGAAAATTTCTGGTAATTTTTTTCTTGCCTACTTGTTCAATCACAAAATATGGGATAAAATTATGAATAAGCTACCAGTTCCCCCTATTTTGTGATTTGAATCACAGAAATCCGGTTGCTGCTGGCTATACTTAATCTTAGAAGAACTTCTAAAAACTTAAGATGTGACTTCTGGTATACAGAATATTTTTAAATCCTAAGCAAATACTAGTACTCTGTAATGCATGATGATCGAAGAATTCATATTCATAACTGCAGTGTACAAAAATAATTGCATAATAAAACATAATAAGGCTTGAAAGGATGGAGTTAATATGAAGAATATGGTTATTGAGAAAGTCATCGGTAGAGAGATCCTTGATTCCAGAGGCAATCCCACAGTAGAAGCTGAGGTTACCTTAGCAGATGGAAGCGTGGGCAGAGCAGCAGTTCCCTCCGGAGCGTCTACCGGTGCTTTTGAAGCGGTTGAGCTTCGTGACGGTGAGAAGAACAGATATCTTGGTACCGGTGTTAAGAAGGCCGTAGAGAACGTAAATAAGGCTATCGCCAAAGAAATCACCGGTATGAATGCTCTTGATCAGGGTGCCATCGATGCAGCAATGATCGCCCTTGACGGTACACCGAATAAGGGTAAGCTTGGAGCGAATGCAATTCTTGGTGCATCCCTTGCAGTTGCCAAAGCAGCAGCAGCTTCCTTACATCTTCCCCTCTATCGTTATCTGGGCGGTGTGAATGCCAAGACCCTCCCTGTTCCCATGATGAACATCATTAATGGTGGTAAGCATGCAGATTCCAGCTTAAATATTCAGGAATTCATGATTATGCCCGTTGGTGCTGAAACCTTTGCGGAGGCTTTGGAGCATAGCGC
>JAJUHH010000459.1 GCA_029267975.1 Clostridiales bacterium | reverse complement strand
GCACTTCATGTATAATAAATAGAAATAGCAGCAGCAATGAAGTTTATATTTGAGATATATGATGAGAAGGGAAGGCAAGTAAGATGCAGGTTAAAACAAAGCATTTTGGGGAAATTGATCTGGATGAAAATAAGGTAATCTATTTTGAGAATGGTATCTGCGGTTTCGAGGAATATAAGAAGTATACGATTCTATATGATGATGAGAGCGGACAGAGACCTGATATCTCATGGTTACAATCTTTGGATGAACCCTTGCTTGCTATACCGGTGATCGATCCGTTTATGGCCAAGCCTGATTTTTACCCTGAGGTGGATGATGAGCTCTTAAAGTCTCTGGGCAATATCACAGAAGATAATATTGTTGTCTTGGTATCAGTTACGGTTCCGGAGGATGTTACAAAAATCACAGCAAATTTAAAAGCCCCCTTTATCATCAATTCTGATGAAAGAAAGGGCGCACAAATCATTGTTGAGAATTCAGATTACGAGATCAAGTACCATTTTTATGATCAGCTGAAGGCGCGTAAGGCAGCAAAGGAGGGCAAATGATATGTTAGCCCTGACAAGAAAGATCAATGAGACCATTGTAATAGGCAATGATATAGAGCTTACCATTCTTGAGATAAAAGGTGACCAGGTGAAGGTTGGCATCAAGGCGCCCAAATCCGTACCGATTTACCGTAAGGAGATTTATCTGCAGATCAAGGAAGCGAATAAAGAGGCTGCACAGACCAGTGCTACCGATGACATGATTAAGAAGTTGTTTGAGTAAAAGAGACGGATGCTGAACTGCGGATTCAGCATCCGTTAGGTATTTTGTTGGATGCTATAAAGAATTTTAAGCATATATCCGATATAAGTAGCAAGATGTAACTGTATAAAATGCATCAGTCAAGGATGACATGCGAAATGGCTGCGGCCTGGTAGTATATTCCAGGTTATTAAACATAACCAGTACACACGGAGGTGTTATAGTATGGCATTAAAGGCAATATCCGGAGCGTCTTATCATGAGGCGGTTAAGAACGTCTCCACACAAAGAAACGAGACAAATGCACAAGCGAACGGATCCAGTATTACAATAACGGAGGTGCCGAGTGCAGGAAAGGCATCAGCAGGCGCTCGAACAAGCAGTGGGCAAAATCAAAGCCCTGTTGCAGAGGATCAGATTAAGGAGGCTGTAATGCAGGCCAACACGAAGCTGAGGGCACATAGGACAAGATGTGAATTTTCCTATCATGAGGAGACCAACAGAGTTTCGATTAAGGTCTTTGACAGGGATACGGAAAAATTGATACGAGAGATACCGCCGGAAGAAACCCTTGAGATGGTTGAGAAAATGTGGGAAATCGCAGGGCTTCTGGTGGATGAGAAGAGATAGGAGGTAACCTTATGCCGATGAGATTAAGTGGTTTGGCATCCGGTATGGATACCGAAACAATTGTTTCAGAATTAATGAAGGTTCAGAGACTAAAGTCTACCAAGATAGAGCAAAAGAAAACGATGGCAGAGTGGACACAGGAGAAGTGGAAGGCATTAAATACTAAGTTGTATTCTTTCTACACCGGTTCCTTGTCTAAGATGAAGCTGCAGGGTAACTTTACCACTAAGAAAGCTTCCTCCTCTGATGCGAGTAAGGTAGCAGTTACTGCCGGCAACAATGCAACGGACGGAATACATTCCATCAAAGTAACCCAGCTTGCGCAGGCACAGTTTGTGACCGGAGCCAAGCTTGGCTCTACTGTAACAGGCAGCACCAGTCTTAGCAGCCTTGGGATTGGTGATGGTGAGATCCGGATCAATGTTGGCGGGACAAGCAAGACGGTTACGGTGGATTCCAGCAAGACGGTCAATGACCTGGTATCGGGTCTTAAGAAAGCGGGTATCAATGCTTCCTTTGATTCGACTCAGAAGCGCCTCTATCTAAGTACAAAGACAAGCGGTTCCAGCAATGAATTTTCCATCGATGCTGATGCTGATGTCAATATCGGGAATCTGGGTCTGGGTAATTTTACTGCAAATGGCAGTGATCAGGATGTGGCTACAGGCCTCGGGACCATGAAGGTTGTTGCGGCAAAGGATGCTATTTATGAGTATAACGGAGTTGAGATGACCGGTGCAAGCAATACGGTTACTGCCAATGGTCTGACCTTTAACTTATTAGGCGCTACCGCTGGAGCAGAGGTTAATATATCCGTAACCAATGATACGCAGGCAGTTTACGATACGATTAAATCTTTTATTAAGGAATATAATGAACTCATTACAGAGATGAATAGCTTTTTCTATGCGGATTCTGCAAAGGGTTACTCACCTTTGACGGATGAGCAAAAGGAGGCTATGACTGATGATCAGATTGAAAAATGGGAGACCAAAATTAAAGATGCCTTATTAAGAAGAGATGATACTGTAGGTTCTCTTCTGTCCACCATGAGAGAAAAATTAGCTGGAAAAGTTACCTATGGGGGCAAGGATTACGTACTATCCTCCTTTGGTATTGTGACAGGAAATTATACCGAGCGCGGGATACTACATATAAAAGGTGATGCAGACGACGGTACAGTTGCCGGACAGAGCAATGATCTGATGAAAGCCTTACGGGAAAATCCCAATGCTGTTATGGAGACCTTCAATAAACTGGCGGAGAATCTGTATAATACCTTTACGAAAGATATAAGGAGCAGTTC
>JAJUHH010000458.1 GCA_029267975.1 Clostridiales bacterium | reverse complement strand
CGTCATTATCTGTAAATTGGAAGATTAAAGCCAATTGCTTGGCGGTCTTTCCTGATATATAGGAATCCATGAGGCTATATATTTTCTGTTCCTCAATATAATGATTGATTTTCTTCAGCTTCTCTGTATCCTCTGTATTACAGTTTCCGCAGCTCTTGAGCTGCTTAATGATTGTATCGCAAAGCTTTTCGGCACTGATCGCTTTTTCTTTCATCTTACGAAGAATAACCAGATTACTTTGCAATTGCTGCTTGACAACCTGCATATCCTCCTTAGAAAATGCACTCTCTAAGGCAGCAAGTGAGCTTTCTATGTCAATTTCCTTGCTGCAATATTTGTCAATCACTTCATCCATAGGCATAAGAACCGTACCCTTTATCTTAGCTCCCTGTTTCTTGGTATCGATTACTTCGATTCCTTTCTCTTTACATAGGGCAATCAAGTCCTGATATCTTAAAATAAATTCCTTCCAATCATATCTGGATTTAACCGGTTTACCATCCAATCCCTCTACGTAATTACGATCTTTTTCGCTTCGCGTATCTACAACTTGGCCTACATGGCTGAAACCGTCACGATATGCAAGGTCCTGCCCTACTAAGGCGATTCGCTTAAAGCCCAATTGCACACATGCCGTAAAAGCAACAATGGCCACAGAACCACTAAGCATCAGTTCCGGAACATCTTGTTTGGTCTTTATATAAAATTCCTCAACGAAATTGCCGCTGGTACATAATATTTTTCTCCCCTTATGTTCCTCCAGCAATGCGTAATTAGATTCATAAAAGCAGATCAGGGGTATTTTGACCTCTTCATCCAACCTAACATGTCTCACACTTTTTTTCGGATCGAGGGTAACCACGAAATCAGGTTTCACACCATGCTTCATCAGATATCCCAGCGTTTTATCAACGGAGAAGATTACCGCTTTGCCCTTTATCTTCTTTAGATTTTCAATTTCATCCTGAAGGGAGGGACCAGCTGCTACCACAATTGCCGGAACATCCTTGGGGATAATCTGCTTAATCTGTGACAAGGAATAGCAATCTTTTATAAATTTCGTGTTTTTCAGTGTGTTTTCAATGTACCTTTCTCCAAATGCTATCATGGTATTTACATTGATCTGCACTGATGTATAGGTATCCCTTAGCTCCTGATAGAAACTGCGATAGCTTTCGGGAAATATTTTCTCATAATTTGGGTAGGCGCAGTTATACTGAGACTTCAGATTCGATAAAACAATAGCGCCCTTTAAATTTAAACGATACTCCAGCTCATTAAGGCCTTCTATCCCTAAAATAATATGTTTGTTACGAATGATATCCGTAATATCGTAATGATGCAGTACATGTTCGAATACTGCATAACTGGGTTCATAAATAAATAAGTAGTCATCTTCTTTGAGTTTTTCCATAATAGCCCGGGCAAAGACACCATTTCCCAAGCCATACATGGCCATAACATTATCAAGACTTTGAAAGGTAAATTGCTCCGCCCATCTTTTTGCTTCATCTAAAGGGCGGTATATACTGTTTAGTCTATATTCCTGCTGCTTGTGCCGTAACAGCAGCACTTTGCTTCCATCCCTTGCATCGACGGACTCTATCGTTTCCGGTTTGTTCGTAAGTATAGGAAATATACTTTCATCCATTAGTTTTAAATATAAAGTATTCCGGTATTTTTTAATACACTCCATATTAAGATCAAAATAATCCATGCTGTATACTCCCCATTTCTATCTTACTTTTTATTCTATAATAAGTTATTGAGACTCTGCTCCAGCATCTCCTTGATCTCGTATTCCATTATATCGGATAACAAGATCACATCCTTTGCCTCCATGGCTTTCATAGCCTCTGTAAGTGACGCCAGCATCTTGTTTTCATCAAGCGGCAAGGTTTGTCCCTCTTGCTTTAAGGATGCCGCTTTTATCAATAAATTATCAAGCAATACAATAGTCCGCTCAAGCTGCTTATATCCCTCACTAATCCTGTTCTGATAGAAGCTGCCAGTGGTATCCTTAATTGCATTGATTGCTTCCTGTAAATATTGCTTCATGCCTTCCACGGATTATTCCTCCTATAATTTTCTTTAAAAAAGGGACTGACTTTAGTCAGTCCCTTTTTATGTAAGCCTATGATATTACTGCAGTAATGACAGTACGCCCTGAGTAGACTGATTTGCTTGAGCAAGCATAGACTGAGCCGCCTGCTGAAGAATGCTATCCTTGGAGTACTTAACCATTTCCTTAGCCATATCAACATCACGGATACGAGACTCAGCTGCCTGTAAGTTCTCAGCTGTATTGTCAGCATTTGCAATAGTATGCTCAAGTCTGTTCTGTAATGCACCAAGTGCTGATCTCTGTGTAGAAACAGTCTCAATCGCCATATTGATGGTGGAGATTGCAGCAGTTGCCCTATCGTGGCTTGATACACTAAGACCGCTTACGCCCAGAGTATTTGCATCCATAGCACTGATGCTGATGGAAATTGTCTGAGATCTATTAGCACCTACCTGAATCTTCATATTCCTGAAGCCACCACTTAATAAGGTCATGGTGTTGAACTCTGTCTGAGAAGCGATACGATCGATCTCAGTTGCAAGAGCATCAATTTCCTTCTGAATAGCGTCACGGTCTGCAGTTACGTTAGTATCATTTGCAGCCTGTACAGCTAACTCTCTCATTCTTT
>JAJUHH010000457.1 GCA_029267975.1 Clostridiales bacterium | reverse complement strand
AGTCCAGATCACAGTTGAGAGGACGAACATCCAGAAGCTATGTACAAAGAAGAGCATCCCCATACCCACTGCATAGAAGATACCGGCAAGAGCCACATTGTAGATCGCTCTGATCTTTCTGGTCAGCAGGGTGATAATCGTTGTGAGGAGTATTACCTCCAGGCAGTTGATCATATAAAAGGTTCCGTAATAGCTGGCGCCCAGCTCCTCGCCGAAGATAAACTTTGTCTGCAGGGGCAGGCTGAAATTGGTCTGAGCATAAATAAAAGAATAGATCATATCAAAAATAACAAAGATGAGAAGTGCCGGCCGCTTCAATAAAGCAATCAGCATATTTCCCGATTCTGCCTTTTCATCTCTTCTCTCCAGCTCAATCACTTCCATATCCGAAGACTCCGGCTTTGTCTCCTTGACTAAAAGGAAAAGGAGCGTTACTGATAAAAATGTGGTAATCACATCGCCAAAAAATAAGAGCTTCATAAATTTATTAAATAGAAAGCCTGCAATGAAGGAACCTACAGCAGCCCCTACATTCATCCCCATATAAAGCAGGGAAAAGGCGGCTTGCCTGTTCTCCGGAAGGGTCAGATCGTTCATCATTGCACCACTGGCCGGTCCAGCCATACTGCCAAAGAAGGAAGACAGGATCAGAAGCCAGGGTACAATTTGAAAGCCTCCCTGAGAATCAATTAGAAAGGCACAGGGTAACAGGCACAGGGCCGCAAGGCTCATAAAGGTTATCATAATTTTCTTCCTGCCGATATGATCCGTAAGCTTACCTCCAAGTAAGGAACCGGGAACCTGTACGCAGGAGCTTAATAAAAGAAATAAGCCCACGGTCTGCTCGTCCATTCCACCCTTGGAAGTGAGCAGGAGTGTTAAGAATGGGTGTACAAAATTGCCCATGGAGTTTACGACTCTGGCAAAGAAAATCACATAAACACTTCTTGGCAATCCCAGATAAGTTAATTTTGCATGCTTCGTTTCCAAAAAAATCTCCCTCCAATCAATATAGGTGTACCAAATATCATAAAAATCAAATTATAGCCATATGATAAGTTTTTGTCAATAAATTTTAAGTATTTTGAGGTCAAGGCAGTAAAAGAGGGAGTACCACGCCTTCCATGAAAAACTATCTTAGGCTGTGATAGCTCCCTTATATGAAATATCCTGATAATAAGTAGTCTCTTATATGTAAGGACTAACGTTCAAGATTAGCAAACTTCGTATATTGAGCCAGCCATGCCAGCTTTACTGTTCCAACGGGACCATTTCTCTGCTTACCGATAATGATCTCTGATACCCCAGGCTCTTCTGTATCCTTGTTATAGTAGTCATCACGATAGATAAACATAACCACATCGGCATCCTGCTCTATGGCTCCGGATTCACGAAGATCGGAGAGCATAGGCCGCTTGTCGGGACGCTGTTCCACTGCACGACTCAGCTGGGACAGGGCAATCACAGGAACATTAATCTCTCTTGCCAGGGACTTTAAGGATCTGGAGATCTCAGAGATTTCCTGCTGTCTGGATTCAGACTTTTTACTGCCGGTCATAAGCTGCAGGTAGTCGATGATAACCAGCCCCAGATTCTTCTCCAGCTTAAGCTTTCTGCACTTGGAGCGCAGCTCGCTGACTGAAATTGCCGAGGTATCATCGATAACCAGGTTGGAATTGCCGACAATTCTGGCACTTTCCATTAAACTTGCCCAGTCCTCCGCAGATAAGCTTCCGGTTCTGATGGCCTGAGAATCTACCTTGGAATTCATGGACAGAATACGCTTCACCAACTGGTCCTGAGACATCTCCAAGCTGAATATAGCTGTTGTCACATTTGATTTTAGGGCTACATATTCTGCGATATTTAATACAAATGCAGTCTTACCCATAGAGGGTCTGGCTGCAATCAAGATAAGATCGGAAGGCTGCAAGCCTGCCGTTTTATAATCCAGATCATAAAATCCGGTTGCAATACCCGTAACACTGCCCTGATTCTTGGCAGCAGCCTCAATACTGTCAATGGTGCGAAGCACCACCTCTTTAATATCAGAAAATTCCTTTGTACCCCTGTTCTGGACGATATCAAAGACCTGCTTTTCTGTCTTCTCAAGAATGACATCCAGCCTCTCTTTATCAAGATAGCATTCATTTGCAGTTTCTTCCGATACCTTGATCAATCTGCGAAGCACAGCCTTGTCCTTCACAATCTGGGCATAATATCTGACATTGGCGGAGGTAGGCACTGCGGTAACCAGATCTCTGATAAACTCCAGACTGCAGACCTGGGCCGGAACATCTTTTTCCTTTAAGCGATCCACTAAGGTTACCAGATCTACCGGCTTGCCTTCATTATATAACTCCACCATAGTCTCGAATAAGATGCTGTACTGCTGCTCATAAAAATCCTGTCCTGAAATGATCTCTGAGGCTGCTACAATCGCATCGCGGTCCATGATCATGGATCCTATTACAGATTGCTCCGCTTCTGCGCTGTGGGGAAGTATTCTCTTAATAAATGCTTCATCCATTGGGGACCCTCCAATTATACTGCTTCAACCTTTACCTTAAGCTCCGCTGTAACCTGAGGATGCAATTTCACAGGTATCGTGTAGGTACCAGCATTTTTGATAGGGTCATTTAATACCAATTTTTTCTTATCAATATCCAGATTGAACTGCTTCTTGGCAGCCTCT
>JAJUHH010000456.1 GCA_029267975.1 Clostridiales bacterium | reverse complement strand
CATCAGTGAGGATGCCGTAACCCTGCTGGATATTCATAATACCGTTCCTGCGGATATGTATCAGTCAGAGATCAAGGGCAAGTTCAACTACTCCCACATGGACACCTTCATGGGCTTCCACTGTGGTAATACTGCAATATGCAAGTTAATCAACTCCTCCATGAAGAATCAGAAGATCATGGCAAGAGCTCTGGAGCCTAATCAGGAACCGAATATCACACGCGGAACCCTGGAGGGAGATATCATCCCCGGTAAGATTACCTTCTTCCGTCTCCAGAGTACAGCAGATACGAAGCTTCGTGCATATGTAGCCGAGGGTGAGGTGCTTCCTGTTGCCACCCGTTCCTTTGGCGGCATAGGTATCTTTGCTATCCCTGAGATGGGACGCTTCTATCGCCATGTGTTAATTGAGAAGAATTATCCTCATCACGGTGCGGTAGCCTTTGGTCATTACGGCAAGGCATTGTTTGATGTCTTCCGTTATCTTGGGGTAAGCGATATCGGCTTCAACCAGCCAAAGGGTATGCTATACCCCACAGAAAATCCTTTTGCTTAATTGCATAAAGCGGAAGGAAAGGATCACTTGGATCCTTTCCTTCCGCTTATATTATGAAAGGGCAAAGGCTAAATCGCTTATTTACTTTACTTCAATGCGTTTTGGCTGGTCGATGATCACATTTTCCTTTGGAAGTGTAATCTCAAGGACTCCGTTATTGTAGGAGGCTTCAATGTCTTCTTTTCTTATACCTGGGATATGGAAGCTTCTGCAATAGGAGTTATAGCGTCTCTCCTGTCTGACATAATTGTGCTTCTTCTCCTTCCTTGCCTCGTTGCGGGTGGCTGTGATTGTTAATGTCTCATGATCCAGATCAATGGAAATATCCTTTTTATCAAAGCCAGGTAGCTCCGCCTGCAACAAATAGCTGTCTCCCTTATCGATCACGTCGGTGTTGAAGTTATCAAAGTGGCAGAAACCATCTCCAAAGAAATCATGAAATACTCTGTTAAAGAACAAAGGTCCTGTTGGCTCAAATAATGCCGGTCTTAACATAGTTACCACTCCTTCATTTTATGATATTCGTAAATTTATATAAAAGATAACGGATGAATTATTTGTCCGTTTATCTATCTGCAATATATGTTATACATCATATAGAACAGATAGTCAATATATTTTTTATAAAGCAACTATAAAAAAATTATAAACTTTGATCATCTTTCGCTTGAAAGAGTTTAACCTTTAAACTCTCACAGGAGTGCGCATCCTGGATTCTATAAAAGACAGGCCTTTCACACCTGTGAAAAGCCTGTCCTTACTATCATAGAAAGCTATATTCTGATCTTAAAGTTTAATCTTCATTATTACTAATCCTGTATTACCTTCTTCCTTAAGCCTATTCCAGCTCAAAGGCACCGGTATAGAGCTGATAATATTTGCCCTTCTGCTCAATGAGCTGGTCATGGCTGCCTCTCTCGATGATCCTGCCATGCTCCAGAACCATAATAACATCAGAGTTCTGAACCGTGGAAAGTCTGTGGGCAATGACGAATACTGTTCTTCCCATCATCAGAGCATCCATACCCTTCTGAACAATGGCTTCGGTTCTGGTATCAATCGAGGAGGTAGCTTCATCAAGTATCATAACAGGAGGATCTGCTACCGCAGCACGGGCAATGGAGATCAACTGACGCTGTCCCTGAGAAAGACCGCTTCCGTCTCCTTCCAGGATGGTGTTATAGCCCTGAGGCAGCATACGGATAAAACCATCTGCATTAGCAAGCTTGGCAGCTGCGATGCATTCCTCATCGGTGGCATCCAGCCTACCGTATCTGATATTATCCATCACTGTACCGGTAAAGAGGTTAACATCCTGCAGCACCACTCCAAGGGAACGGCGAAGGTCCGCCTTTTTGATTTTATTAATGTTGATACCGTCATAGCGTATCTTACCATCCGCAATATCATAGAAGCGATTAATCAAATTGGTTATCGTCGTCTTTCCGGCTCCGGTCGCACCTACGAAGGCAACCTTCTGCCCGGGCAGGGCATAGAGGGATATATTGTGCAGAACAATCTTATCCTCTACATAACCAAAGTCCACATCATCAAATACGATCTCACCCTTAAGAGGAATATAGGAAACCGTTCCGTCGCTGTGGGGATGCTTCCAAACCCACATCTCTGTGCGTTCCTCACACTCCACAAGCTCCTCCCCCTGATACTTTGCATTGACCAGGGTAACATAGCCTTCATCCTGCTCACTTTCCTCATCCAGCAGTTCAAATATTCTGGATGCACCGGCAAGGGCCATAGTCACCATATTAAATTGCATGGAGATCTGTCCGATGGGATTAATGAAGCTTCGGGACAGGATCAAAAAGGAAACAATGGTACCAACAGTAAGAACATTGATCCCAGTCAGGCTGAGATTGGGGAGCTCAGCAATTCCTGCAGCACCTCCGAAGATCGCTAACAGTACATATAACATATAGCCCATATTGCCGACAATGGGCATGGTAATATTGCCGTATTTGTTGGCCTGTGTGGCACTATAGCACAATTCTTCATTCTTTTGGTTAAAGGTCTCTATTGCCTTATCTTCGTGACAGAAGACCTTTACCACCTTCTGCCCATTGATCATTTCTTCGATATAACCATTGACATCCCCTAAGGACTGCTGCTGTTTCATAAAGTATTT
>JAJUHH010000455.1 GCA_029267975.1 Clostridiales bacterium | reverse complement strand
TTCCTTTGACTGGGACAGAGAGATTAATACTACTGATCCCAATTACTTTAAGTGGACCCAGTGGATCTTCCTTCAGTTATTCAAGAAGGGTCTTGCTTATAAGTCTGAGATGCCCATTAACTGGTGTACCTCCTGTAAGGTTGGTCTTGCCAATGAAGAGGTAGTAGGCGGTGTCTGCGAACGCTGCGGAAGCGAGGTTGTTCGTAAGGTTAAGAGCCAGTGGATGTTAAAGATTACAGAATACGCAGATAAGCTTATTAATGACCTGGATATGGTGGATTATATTGAGAAGGTAAAGGTATCCCAGATTAACTGGATCGGTCGCTCCGTTGGTGCAGAGGTAGACTTTAAGCTTGCCGGCAAAGAGGAGTCCCTGAGAATCTTTACGACAAGACCGGATACCTTATTCGGTGCAACCTATATGGTTATCTCTCCGGAGCACCCTCTGATCGAGAAATATAAGGATGAGATCAGGAACTACGAAGCATTAGTTCAGTACCGGGAGCAGGCTGCGAAGAAGTCTGATTTTGAGAGAACCGAGCTTGCCAAGGATAAGACAGGAGTTCAGATTGATGGTTTAAGTGCGGTAAATCCGGTAAACGGAAAGGAAATTCCCATCTGGATCTCCGATTATGTATTAATGACCTATGGTACCGGTGCGATCATGGCGGTTCCCGGTCATGATGAGCGTGACTGGGACTTTGCAAAGAAGTTTAACCTTCCCATTATCGAAGTGGTTGCCGGCGGTAATGTAGAAGAAGCAGCATATACAGATACAGCGACAGGCAAATTGGTTAATTCCGATTTCTTAAACGGACTTGAGGTTGCGGATGCCAAGAAGAAGATCTTAGAGTGGCTGGAGGCTAAGGGTATCGGAACGAAGAAGGTGAACTATAAGCTAAGAGACTGGGTATTCTCCCGTCAGAGATACTGGGGCGAGCCTATTCCGATTGTTCACTGCGATAAGTGCGGTTATGTTCCCCTGCCGGAGAGCGAGCTGCCTCTGTTACTTCCTGAGGTAGAGAGCTATGAACCTACAGATAACGGAGAATCACCTCTTGCAGCCATGACAGACTGGGTTGAGACCACCTGTCCTTGCTGCGGTGGCCATGCACACAGAGAGACCGATACCATGCCTCAGTGGGCAGGCTCCTCCTGGTATTTCTTAAGATATATTGATCCTCACAATGACCAGGCATTCGCAGGTAAGGAAGAGCTGGATTACTGGATGCCGGTTGACTGGTACAATGGCGGTATGGAGCATACCACCCTGCACTTACTGTACTCCCGTTTCTGGCACAAGTTCCTCTATGATCAGGGTCTGGTAAATACCCCGGAGCCTTATCAGAAGAGAACCTCCCATGGCATGATTCTCGGTGAGAACAATGAGAAGATGTCAAAGTCCAGGGGAAATGTCGTTAATCCGGATGATATTATCAATGAGTTTGGTGCGGATACCTTAAGAACCTACGAGATGTTCATCGGTGCCTTTGAATTAAGTGCGGCTTGGTCCAAAGAAGGTGTCAAGGGCTGCCGTCGTTTCCTGGACCGTGTATGGAAGCTGAAGGATATGTTAACCGATGGGGAGGAGTACTCCGCTAATCTTGAGACAAAGCTCCATCAGACCATCAAGAAGGTAAGCCTTGACTTTGAAGCGATGAAATTCAATACAGCCATTGCAGCTATGATGTCCCTGGTAAATGAATTCTATAAGCAGGGTTCGGTTACCAAGGGAGAATTCAAGACCCTATTGCTGCTCTTAAATCCAGTGGCTCCCCATATGACAGAGGAGCTGTGGCAGATGATCGGTGAAGAGGGAAGGATCTATCAGCAGAAGTGGCCGGTATATGAGGAAGAGAAAACCATAGAAGATACTGTGGAGATCGCTGTACAGATCAATGGCAAGGTGAAGGCAAACTTAAGTATTGCCTTAGACGAGAAGCAGGAGTCTGTTCAGGCAAAAGCTATGGAGCTTGGGGTGATACAGGCAGCGCTGGAAGGTAAGAATGTTGTGAAGGTCATCTATGTACCTGGCAGAATACTCAATGTCGTTGTAAAATAGCCTCATTGAATAAGCTTTAATGAGTGAGTTGTGATGAATAAGCTTGATGAATGAGCTTTAATGATTGAGTCTGCATGATTGAATCTACATGATTGGGATTTCACGATGTAAGCCTTAGAATAATAGGATAATAAAAATGCAGGTGGTCAGATCCCGGTGAATTGACCCCTTAAGGTTAGATTTTAGTCTGGTCTTGTGGGGGAAGTCACAGCAAGGAAGGACAGCCTGCATTTTATTTTGCTTCGTAATCACTTTGGGCTAAGGGATAAAGAATAGCCCATCTTAGAATTTATGATCTAGAATATTTATTTTGATATATCCTGATACATAACATCTTTTAATAGTTCATTTGATATTTCTATAGCCTCTGTTCTGTTGTTGGCAGGAGCGGAAATGATAAGACCATCCTCGGATGACCAGGCTTTCTTGGAGTTATCCTGTTCGCTAGGCTTAAATACTGAGATTGTAAGCTTTTCTCTTGTAGGACTAAAATAAATCTGTCCATAAGAAATGTAATCACCCGATGCTTTATCATAATATAGCAAAATACCGCCATCCTCCTTGCTAAAGCGCATATCCAGCTTCTGCAATTCTTTCTCCCCGATTTTTATGCTTTCTTCAAATCTGTCCCCTCTGAAC
>JAJUHH010000454.1 GCA_029267975.1 Clostridiales bacterium | reverse complement strand
GGTGTAGCTCTGAATATCCCTTATCTTGTGAAGGAAATACAGTCGCTGGTGGATCGTGGTGTACCGGTCCCAAAGATACTGGTATCCGACCGTGCACAGATCATGATGCCTTACCATATTTTATTCGATCAATATGAAGAAGAGAGATTGGGCGGCAAGTCTTTTGGCTCAACGAAGTCTGGTATTGCTCCCTTTTATTCTGATAAATATGCAAAGATTGGCTTCCAGGTATCAGAATTGTTTGATGAGGAAGTTTTAAGAGAAAAGGTAGACCGTGTTTGTGAAATGAAGAATATTCTTCTGGAGCATATGTATCATAAGCCCACCATCAACCCGGATGAGTTATTTGCTACCTTGCTGGAATACAGAACAATGGTAGAACCCTATGTTTGTGATGTTGCAGCCTATCTGCACGAGGCAATTAAGGCCGGTAAGAATATATTACTTGAGGGACAGCTGGGTGCGCTGAAGGATCCTGATTTTGGTATCTATCCTATGGTTACCTCCTCCTCAACACTGGCAGCTTACGGTGCCATCGGTGCCGGAATTCCTCCCTATGAGATTAAGAATATTGTCACAGTCGTAAAGGCATATTCTTCTGCGGTAGGTGCCGGAGAATTCGTCAGCGAGATCTTTGGTGAGGAAGCAGACGAGCTTAGAAGACGCGGCGGTGACGGCGGAGAATATGGTGCTACCACCGGCAGACCCAGACGTATGGGTTGGTTTGATGCGGTAGCTTCCCGTTATGGCTGCAGAATGCAGGGAGCGACGGAAGTAGCACTTACCGTACTGGATGTCCTTGGTTATCTGGACACCCTGCCCATCTGTGTCGGCTATGAGATTGACGGTGTTGTAACGAAAGACTTTCCTACGACTGCAAAACTGGCCAAGGCAAAGCCGGTATACGAATATCTGCCTGGCTGGAAGACAGAGATCAGGGGCATCAAAGAATATAAGGATCTTCCGGAGAACTGCAGAAAATATATTGAGTTCATAGAGAAGGAGCTTGAGGTTCCCATTACCATGATCTCCAATGGTCCCGGCAGAAATGATATTATAAGAAGATAAGAAGTGCGGCAGCACTGGGAATATAAATAAAAGGCTCGATATCGGTAACACCTATATTTTATTGGTATTACCGATATCGAGTCTTTTTCTTAATCTTTCAATGGCTTTTTATATTAATATATTGTATAATACAACAAATATTATTCCTAGGACGTGGAGAAAATGAACAGAAAGAAATATGTTGAAGGCTTGACCTATGGCTCATTATCTTATGCTATGTGGGGCTTGCTGCCCCTGTATTGGAAGCTTGTACATGATATCAGCCCCTATCAGGTATTTGCCCATCGGGTGGTCTGGTCATTTCTCTTTGTCACGATCCTGCTGATGATCAGAAATGAATGGAGCGAGTTTTGTGGTATTGTAAAGGATAAACAGGAATGGATCAGGATTATCGGCCCTGCTGTGTTTATCTCCCTCAACTGGATGAGCTACATATGGGGTGTAAATAATGGTTATGTCATTGAGGCAAGTCTGGGTTATTATATTAATCCGTTGATTGTTACTCTCTTTGGCAGGATATTTTTTAACGAAAGACTGAACAGGCTGCAAAAGATCAGTATTGTACTGGCATCCATTGGCATTTTGCTAAGGACCATTATGTATGGTAAAATTCCTTTTGTGGGTCTAACCCTGGCAATCACCTTTGCCATATACGGACTGCTAAAGAAGAGATCCAGGCTCAACTCCATCAGCGGGCTAGGGTTTGAAACCCTGGTCATTGGGATTCCTGCTCTTCCCTTTCTGCTGATCAGTGAAATAAGCGGTAAAGGAATTACAGGAAATCTCCCCTGGTACTTTTGGCTGCTCATTGCTCTCAGTGGTATGGTAACTGCTGTTCCCCTGATCTTGTTTGCGGAAGGGATGAAGAGGTTGCCGCTGACCATCATGGGCTTTTTACAGTACTTATCACCAACCCTGCAATTAATTATGGGAATCTTCGTGTTTAAAGAGGAGTTTGATCTGTCAACTTTAGCAGCATTTGCATTCATCTGGATGGGGATTATTCTATTTACCTATTCCCAGTATGCTGTTCTTCGAGGCAGGGAAGTTGTTGTTGCCATGGAAGAACCTCTTGAATGAAAGTGAAGAATTAGTATGTATGGAAGTCTCTTCAAGGCTTATGAGCTTATTATGCATTGGCTGGTAGGAAGCAGTATTGAAATCATAGGGGAATGTTAGAAATACAGGAAGGTTTGAAATAGAGGAACGATAGGAATTAGAAAGGTTACACAACAATGAATTTGTTAACAGTAGAAAATATGAGTAAAAGCTATACCGAGCGCATGCTCTTTGATCGTGTCACATTTGGAATTAATGAAGGGGACAAGATCGGAGTCATCGGTATCAATGGTACAGGAAAATCCACCTTACTAAAGATAATCGCAGGAATCGAAGAGCCGGACAGCGGATCGGTAATCAGAGGCAAGAAGGTGCGGATCGGATATCTAGCCCAGGCACCGGTGTTTGATAACAGTCTTTCCATCCTGCAAAATGTTGTTATGAAGCAGAAGGCCCAGGAGGAATACCGCAACCTGGAAGGGGAAGCCACAGCCATGCTGATGAAGCTTGGAATAAGTGATGTTGGAGCGTCACCGGAGAAGCTTTCCGGCGGACAGAAGAAGCGGGTGGCACTGG
>JAJUHH010000453.1 GCA_029267975.1 Clostridiales bacterium | reverse complement strand
GGGCTTTATGGGAGGTTTATTTGGAGGTTCGGGATATAATGACGGCTGCGGCTGCAACAACGATGGATTAAACGGTATCTTACCGATCCTGCTTATCCTCTGCTTATGCGGCGGTTCCTTCTAATCCTAATAGATCAATGTGGACTCATGTAAGTAAGCTTCGGTTTTGCTGGTCCACGCCACAGGAAAAGGTTGCTGTATTTATATCAGCAACCTTTTTCCTGCCATTCTAGTTAACTATTCCTTCTTAATCTAACAATTCCTTCTTAATTGTTCCTTCTATGTTACTGTTCCTTCTCTTTAACTTTTCCTTCTATCTAACTGTTCTATGGGTTTTCATTCACATTTCACATATGTTTTTTTACTATCTTAAAGATATAATCTTTCAGGAATACGGCATTAAATAAAAGTACCATCGCTAAGAGTATCCCTCCGGTCAGAAGGGCGGCGCATAACCAGCGGATATATCCTGTTATTTCAAAGGTTACAAGGATTTGCACTGCTAATATCCCAAGAATGCAGGCAGCAAGGTTGACGCCCAGCTTCTTAAATAGGGAAACCGCAGATATCTGAATAATATTCTGATAAGAGAATTTGGTCAGATATATGGTCTGAGACAGTCCTGACAGTATACTGCCGATTAGAACTGCCTGATAGCCAAAGAGCCAGACTGCCAGCGGTGTCAGGACGCTGCAGATGATGATTTCGATCAATCCGCTATTTCTGGCCTCCTTCAGTCTGCCTGTGGCTTTGATGGCAATCTTAGGGGAAAACCTGATATTTAATATGGCTTCATTGATAATAAAAGAAATCATCAAAATCGGTGCCTGATAGCTGATATCTGATTCCTCACCGATATAAAGCCCGATGAAGGATTCCGTCAGACAGAAAAAGCAGCCGCTGAGGACAGCGATCACCATGGAGATTAAGGTTTCACTCAACTCATAGGCACGCTTGATCTGATGGCTGCTCTCCTTAGCCATGACATTCCCAAAGATTGCCGTAATACTGTTATTGGACATTTCAATAATGGAGCTTCCGATGCGAAACAACATGGAATATACCGTATAGACACTGACCACCTTCAAATCGCACATCAGGGACAGAACGATAATGGGGATGGCTACCTTGCACATTTGTGAGACATTCATGGACAGGGCATTCCATTTTTCACGGATCGCCGAATGGTCAGCTACTCCATGATAGGTGATAAAAGGATAGTTTCTCCTGATATAGGCTCTGATCATAAACAGGCGGATCAGTGAAAATGCAGGTACAACCGCCACAACAGCAATAATATTGGCAGAAAATCGCAGGAGGAGCATTTGCGCGATGCATATAGCCAGGTTAACGGCTGCTGAGGATAACAGGGTGATGTAATGCTTCTGATCCGTTACCAATATCATATTATATTTGTTAAATACCAAATATCCCAGAACACTGATGACACTGAGCAGTAACATAACGGAGGAAGCCACGGTAAATTCCATTTGACTACGAAGATACAGCGGATAAATAAGGCAAAGGACCATCATAAGTCCACCAAAGATCAACCCGGTTTTATGATAAAATTGCTTGACCGCTGTCATAATTGCATTAATCCTTGTCTGATTGTTCTCAGCGAAGGGTCTATATAATGAGGCACCTGCAGCAGCTGCCACCCCTCCTTCAATAATTCCGAAATATCCGACCACCTGATTGGTGGAGGATATCAGTCCGTTCATAGCCGACCCGTATCCTTCTATGATCAGCTTTGGAATCACCAGTCCCATAATGATGGAGATCACCTGGACAATCACACTGGACATAATATTAAAGACAACATTTTTTGCTCTCTTACTGCATGCCCTTACTTCCTTCTGAGAATTGACTTTCCTTTTCACATTATCCCCTCCTCCCCGTAAACCTTGTCAATGGCTATTGTTACAGTCTTTTAATTCTTCTGGCAGGCACGCCGCCCACCATATAACGGCATTTTACATCATGGGTAACCACTGCTCCCGCTCCCACCAGGGCTCCGTCACCGATAGTGACCCCGTCAGTTACAATCACATGACTGGCCAGCCAGACCCCCTTTCCGATTCTGATAGGGGAAAAGGCACCCTTGTGGGTGGCCTGGTGGTTTTCATACAAGTGCTTTGATGAAGCCAGCACACACATTGGCCCAATGATGGAATTTGAATCAATGATTATGGTTCCTACTGCATTGATCCAGACATTGTGTGCAATATATACATTATCCCCCAGATGCAATCTTCCGGGACAGTTAAGGATTACCCCAGAAGCAATCCTGAAGTTCTTTCCGCAGCTGCCGAGAAGCGGTCCGATCAGCATGCCCCGAATTCTGGTTGTAATATAGGAATTTGGCAGCAGGGCCGTAAGCAGCTGAATAAGGTGTATTAATCCGTCTCTGAGTATGAAGTTAAGAATTTTTCGAGCCATGGACGCCCCCCTTAGGATGGAAACTGATACGATTATTCACATAATAAATAATCGTGAACATCACCAGATTCATGCTTAATTCATTGGAAATATTCGAGGTGTTCTGCCCCATCAGAAAGGCCATTCGTATCAGACAGATGCCATAGAAGTACACAACCTCTATTCTTCGGACCCGACTCAGCCTGTTCTCCAGATACCAGGCAAGCCCAAGTACCAGGCTATCCAGTACCGGTGCCAGTACATAGCCAAAGTGCAGATATCCCTGCCCAATCAT
>JAJUHH010000452.1 GCA_029267975.1 Clostridiales bacterium | reverse complement strand
GATCCGGAGGTATATTTCTCCGGCTGGTATTGGGATGCCTTGGCCCTTAGAGAGTTTTCCTCCTCCACATATTCTATGATTGCCAGCTTATCTGAGACGAGACTATAGGGAAAAGGAGCATCCACCTGAATCTCATTGGCTGTATAGGATACCAAAGCAGAACCTGATTCCATGGCTTTGTTGCTGATATAATACATAATGGCATCCCCAAGCTTCAGCTTAGGGTGTCCCATTTCTTCTGAAAATGACTGAGCAGCAAAGCGAACCAGCAGATAGACTGTGCCACAAAGTATAAAAATCCAGAGGATCATGTAGATATTTAACCGAACTCCTCGAGAACGCCTGTTATTTGAACGAAACCAAAATCGATGCATTTTCATGTCAGCCTCCAATAAATTGAAACGGCTTAAACCTTAAGCCTGATTCATTATATTCGAAAGTCCTAATAATATAACTGACATGAAAATGCTACTTCCAATGGGACTATGCGCTAGTCTGTGCGAAGCAGGAGTTTAGCGCCTCAGAAATAGTAAAGCTAAGTCGCTTAATGGCTTCATCAATATTCTTAGGTGTTACAAACATATTTTCAATTTGATTTTCCCTGATCTCATTAATGAACTGATTGATATCATGCTCATCAAAACCGCTCTTTTGCATGTACTTGGTCAAAGAATCTGCCACAATGGTTGCGGCATCCACAACGGTAGGGACGCCGATGGCAATTACCTTGGTGCCAAGACTTTCTTCATTGAGGGCCTTACGGTTATTGCCAATTCCGGAACCGGGACTGATTCCGGTATCCGTTAACTGTACCGTGGTATTCACCCTGCTGACACTCCGGGAGGCTAAGGCATCAATTACAATGATTAGCTTTGGATGCGTCTCATCAATGATACCCTTGATGATCTCTGATGTCTCCATACCTGTTTGCGCCATAACACCGGGGGAGATGGCACTGACACTTCCCAGGTTGTTCTGTTCCTTAAATTCATCGCCGTATTCCTTAATCAAATGCCTGGTAATAAATAGATTATCCACCACCTGAGGTCCCAGGGCATCCGGGGTTACCTCACGATTACCCAGTCCAACCACCAGAATTTCATCCTTTTTCAGATTTCCAGCAAGCTTTTTTAGCTGCCTTGCAATCTCCTCGGAAGCAGGCTTGTGATAATCTTCATCGGATGACTCCATGTCCGGTGCTTCAACAGTAATATAGGTTCCGATGGGCTTTTGCATGGCCCTGGCTCCTCTCTCATCCTTTATCTCAACAACGGAGACCCGTATATTGTTTTTCTCATCATAATTCTCTGTCAAAATGACACCTTTGATTTCCACATCATCTTCCGGGAAGCTTTCTCTGGCTTCCAGGGCCAAGTCTGTTCTGAGTCTGTTCTCCATGTTTTCCCTCCAATCTGCAGTATGAATATCTTTGATACTGTTCACGCCATTCGTAGTCTGTCACTTAAGATCTCTACAATAGATTATAATGTAGAGATCTTATCAGCTAGTCTTACTTAGTATGAACAGTTACATGTCGCTACTATTTTCTGCATTGTTTTATATTTTATGTATTGACAGAACCTATACCTTGAGATACTATATAATAGTATGTTTCCATTAGAACGTCCGTGTCTCGATTTAATGAAACAAAAGTATTCGAACGACCAAATCCAGGTATCATCTCACTCTCACTTTGGTGTGCTTGGCGCTATGGTTGATATTAATTTATAGTTGGAGGTGTACGAATTGGCTAACATTAAATCTGCAAAGAAGAGAATCTTAGTTATTGAGACTAAGACTGCAAGAAATAAGCAAATTAAGTCCAAGGTTAAGACAATGATTAAGAAGGTAGACGCAGCTGTTGCTGCAGGCGATAAGGCTCTTGCTAATACTGCTTTAATCGAAGCAGTGTCTGAAATTGACAAGGCTACCTCAAAGGGTGTATTCCACAAGAATACAGCTTCCAGAAAGATCTCCCGTCTGACCAAGGCCGTTAATAATATTGCATAATATGTGCCGTTAAGATGAAACAAGCATAAAAGCTGCCCGCAAAGGCAGCTTTTTTATTTCTCATGCTGGTGTTTCTACTTGCTTCTACTGCTTTATCATAGAAAAAGCCCACTGCCAATTTGGCAGCAGGCCCATAACCCAAACCACAGGTAATTAGTAAATTCCTTCTCTTTGAATCTTAATATAATTTAGCAGGAGGTTCACTGCATCCAGTCTGCTGACATTTGCCTTCGGGTTGAAGTTGCCGGATGCATCTGCTGTCAGTAATCCAAAGCCTTTTGCAAGGGCTACTGCGCCCAGATACTCACTGCCAATCGCTGCTTCATCATAGAAACCGGTCTTATAGATGCCGGACAGCTTAGCAAGCTTCTCCAGACCAAGCTGCTTAATAAAGGCAGCTGCAGCCTGCTCTCTGGTGATTAAGGCAGTATCCGAAGCTGTTGAGCTCTGATCATAGTAATATCCTACCTTCGCCAGTAAAGCATTTAATTCACCAACCGTAATTGCCTTCTCCGGATGGAAGTTCTCCCCTTCAAATCCAATGTTCATATCAGAAAGCAGCAATACATTACGATAAAGCTTCTCATCTGTGATATCCTTATAGCTATAGTCTACTTCCTTCTTATATACACTGCCGTCATAATTTAGCTGCTCACCGGTAAAGGGTGAGATATAGGAAGGGTTCACATCAGGACGATATACCAGTCT
>JAJUHH010000451.1 GCA_029267975.1 Clostridiales bacterium | reverse complement strand
ATCAAGTTCATAGCTGATCAGACCATCCAGTGACTTGATACTGTCCAGCGAGTCCTCGTCTATTTCCAATACGCATGCATCAATCATGGGGAGCATATACTTGATCTGGCCAAGATTTTCTAAGTCCCTGCGCCAGTTCTCATAAGTTTCACAATGCAATATGACCTGAACTTTACGCTTATTAACCATATTGAAGCTCCATATTCCTTTCTATCATACTATGAACAGGGCTTTGACAATATACGTTATTCTGAGCGTAATCCCAGCAGTAGCAGCAGGCTGCCGCTTCATATACTTCAAATATTATTTCTTTGTAAAATGTCTAAATTTAATGTTGTAAAATCTACAAATATTTCTTTCATATTTTATAAAAATAGGAAATCAGTCAAGCACTCCTACATATGATACATTGTAATTATTATTAGGAGGAACATCAAATGAGTGATTTAGCAGCAACAGGTTGCGGCGAAGCAGGAAGAGGATTTGACTGTTCTTGGATATTAATACTGATTCTTCTTTTATGCTGCTGCTGTGGCGGCAACAATGGTTTCTTTGGAGGCGGTTTTGGAGGAGATGGCTGCACAGGCATTATCTTAATCATCCTTATCCTCTGCTGCTGCTGTGGTGGTAACGGCTTCTTCTAAAAAGCAAACCCTCACAGATATGTACTTCTAAATTAATTAGAAGAAGTAAGAAGTCTGCAAATGCAGACTTTTTGCTTTTTCGGGGATAAGTACATATATTATAATTGTCATTGGATTCTTCTTGCGATAGGCGTCGAATCAAGTATATAATAATATAGAAGTGAAAACGAAAGAAAGGTAACTCTGTGTTGCCGCAGAAAGGTAAAAGAAATGAGTACTCTGCTCCTTATTGTAGTCACAGTTATCTTGCTTCTGCTCCTGGTAATCATCGCTATTCAATCGCGGAAGATTAAAGCATTGCAGCATGAAAAAAAGAAGATGTCAGCTCAAATTAAGAATCTTAAAAAACAGGAAGAGCTTTTTCATGCTTTATATGAACAGGCTCCCATTGGCATTGCTTTCGGACAACGCAACAATGAGATATTTCAGGCAAATGCCAAGTATCTGCAGATTGTTGGTTGGACCGAGGAACAAATGATTCAAATTGGATGGGAAGCAATTACACATCCGGATGATCTGGCGAAAGATCTGGAACTGTTAAAGGAATTAAAAGAAGGCAAACGTCAGGGTTATACCATGATAAAGCGATATTTCAGGCCGGATCAATCCCTTGTATGGGTTAACATGACCTTGACACAGGTTCAGATGCATAGCGATGATGATATCGCTTATCTATGTGTCATTGAAGACATTACGGATAGGAAAAAGCGGGAGGACGAGATCCGTTATCTTAGCAATATGGACGTGCTCACCGGCTTATATAACCGTAGGTTCTTTGAACAAGAGAAAACCAATATTGATAGGAAAGAGAATTACCCCATCGCTTCCATTATGGGAGATATCAATGGCTTAAAATTGATCAATGATTCCTTTGGACATGCTGCTGGGGATGAGATTATACAGACTGTCGCAACGATCTTGAAGGAGAATTGTCGGGAGCATTATGTACTTGCCAGAACCGGCGGTGATGAATTCAGCATTCTGATCCCTCGCTGCTCCAGCGCAGAGGCGGAGGACTATATCAAGCGAATTGGTCTTGCTTGTCAGGCCCATCAAAATAAGTATATTGATCAATTATATCATGCCAGTGTATCCCTTGGCTTTGCACTAAAGACAAGCTCGGAGGAAAATCTGGAAGATATCATGAAGGATGCAGAGGACAGTATGTATCGGAATAAGCTGTTACAAAGCAAAAGTTTACATAGCTCCATTCTGTCTTCCTTAAAATCAACTCTCTTTATCAAAAGTCAGGAAACGGAAGAACATGCCATACGTCTGGTGGAGCTGTCTCATAAATTGGGAAAGCAACTGCAGTTTACAGATAAGCAGCTGGATGAATTAGAGTTGCTGGCCACCTTACATGATATAGGTAAAATCGGTATCAGTGATACCATTTTAAACAAACCTGCTCCCCTATCAGAGGAAGAATGGCAGATCATGAGGAAGCATCCAGAGATCGGATACCGAATCGCCCTTTCCATCCCTGACCTGGTTCCCATTGCAGATTATATCCTGAGCCATCATGAGCGTTGGGACGGTAAGGGTTATCCTCAGGGCTTACAGGGGGATGATATTCCTCTCCCCTCACGAATCATTACGATTGCAGATGCCTATGATGCCATGACATCGGATCGTCCTTATAAGAAAGCACTCAGCAAGGAGGAGGCTCTGGAAGAGCTGATAAGAAATGCAGGCAAGCAATTTGATCCCAATCTGATAGAATTATTTCTAACTGTATTGCAAGACAGATCCAGGACATAATGCAAAGCAAATACTCTATATGTAGGCGCACGATTCGGCAGTTATACCGATTGTGCGCTGATATTTTAACTTCTTTTCTTTTTCTGCCGTTTCAGGCGTTCATAACATTCCCGGTCTATTTCATAAATCGTATTATCCTCAATAATCAGGTCATCATCTGGATGATCGTTGGTATATCTGTTGTTAATTTCATAGTTTGTATATGCCTTAGAGAGGTTTCTCAGCTTATCATATCGATTTCGGCTGGAGGGACCGGAATGATAATAATTACCTTCCATATCAAGCCTCAAATAGGTATTGTCAATTTTAATAT
>JAJUHH010000450.1 GCA_029267975.1 Clostridiales bacterium | reverse complement strand
GGACAATAAACGCAGCCGTTGACACAGTAATTGGACAGATACAAAGGAGCAAACATAACAATTCGGTTGCCATAAAACTTCTCTTTAATCTTTACTGCCAGGGCATACATTTTCTGCACTTCATCCTCCAGATCACACTCCAGCAGCACGGAAGCCTCCCTGTGGTTGAGACCCTTAAGTTCCTCAGCCTTCTTAAGTATGCTGTCCACCAGTTCCCTGTTATCCTTATTGGCTCTGGCATACTCCAGTGTTTCAAGGATTTCCTCATGGTTTATAAATTCTTCCGCTTTTTTTGATTTAACATCATACATTGCTATCAACCTTTCTATACCAGTACATTCCTGGCTTATAAACCGGAACTGCTTCTTTGCAGCTTCGTTTGCATTCTCGTCTTGTAATCTCCTCTGTCAACCGCCAGCTCATATCCGATCTTCTTCATGCGTCCGTCCAGGCAGAAACGGCATTCCGCAGCTTCATCACCGGTACAGATCTTATTATCATAAAGCTCGTATTTCTTGCGAACGCTGGTGGGTGAGAGGTTGGGCATCACTACATTGGCGCCTGACAGAATTCCTTCCTCTCTGCCCAGAGGATGAATGGTTCCCAGGGCTGTTGTTGCCGGGATCAAAGCATCCGGAAGCATCAGTCTGAGTATGCTGATAAGAACCAGGGTTAGTTCCAAGGACCCTTTTGCTTCCATGGCAAAGGGGGTCTGATGATGGGGAAGGAAGGGTCCGATTCCGACCATCTCCGGTGACAGCTCCTTTAAGAAGATCAGATCCTCCGCCAGGTTATCATAGGTCTGATAGGGAGAGCCCACCATAAAGCCCGCCCCTACCTGGTAGCCTATCTTTTTCAGATTATACAGACATTCCTTACGGTTCTTCAGGCTCAGGTTCGCCGGATGAAGCTTTGCGTAATGGGCTTCATCTGCGGTTTCATGCCGCAGCAGATATCGGTCAGCTCCCGCCTGGAAGTATCTTAGATAACTTTCATAGGACTTCTCTCCAATGGATAAGGTCAGGGCACAGTCCGGGAATTCCTGCTTTATCTGATGGATGAGCTCTATCATATCCTCATCGCTGTAGCTTGTGTCCTCTCCCCCTTGAAGCACAAAGGTACGAAAGCCTAATTGATACCCTTCTCTGCAGCAGGCAAGGATTTGCTCCTTTGTCAGTCGGTAACGGTCCACAGCCCGGTTGCTTCTTCGTATTCCGCAATAATAGCAGTCATTCTTACAATAATTCGTGAATTCAATTAGTCCACGGGTGTAGATGCGATTACCAAAGTGTTCTTTAGCGACTCTACAGGCCTTCACACGCAGGTACTGGATATCCTCCTTATTCAGTTGGGATAATAGGGCCACATATTCTTCCCTGGTGAGCTCACCCTTTTCTTCCAATTGATCTATCAATCTTTGCATTTCAGTCATACTTACTCCACTTCTTTCCATAGAATATACCTGGAACCATAGGAAAGGAAAATTCGGTGAAATTTCCACAAAAAAAATCCTTGCACCGCAGGGCGCAAGGATAGAATCAGCCTATAAATATCAGTTTTCTATGCTTCGCCTTTCCCGCGGGCGTACCCTTGTGGTCAGAACGTAAAATTATTGTTATTTATTTAACAATTATATCTGATATCTTGCTATTTGTAAATAATAAATATTGGAATTTTATATCTTCTTATGTTACTTCTTATATTACTTCTTATGTTGCAGTTCCAATTAGCATTGGAAATTATAGTTTTCCACTTGTATTTACCATAAAGATATAATGACAGGTATTCTCACCCCAGGTGCAGATCAGGCGAAACAGTCGACGATAGTTTTTCTCATAATCACGCATATTAGAGCTTAACATCACATTGGCATGATGCCTTAAGGGAACTATTATCTCATGCTCATTCACGGTTTCAATCAATGCTTTGGTAAATGCAGTATCCTTTTTTATATTAGAACCTGAAATCAGAACGTCATGCAGGTGGATCTCGTCAGGCAGCCTATGCTTCTTAAAATCTACTGTGATGCTCTTATGCTGCATATCACTCAAGCTGCCGATATAGATTGTCGGAACAGGCAGCTTATCCTTCTTTACCTGATCAATCACATCTTCCTCCGATATGCTTATGACCTCTCCTTCCCAATTGGTCTTTTCCACAAGATAGTCTATATAAGTATCATCAACACTGATGGATATCTCCGGTGGATCGTTTGCATCAGAGGCTGTTAATTTCTCTGCCAGCAGCGCTTCCTCTGAGTCAGGATTTGCATACCTGTCAATGATAAAGAAGCAGGATACCGTATATAAAAGCATTATAACAAACACACAGATAATCCAAAAATGTGTTGGCTTTTTTACTTTACTTATCATCCATTTCATAAATAATCTCACTTCCTAAGAATCCTTCCACAATCCTACAACTGCCCTCAAACATTTAAAATCCCTCAAAATATAAAGTCCTTTCATTCCATATATTAGCACTCCTACCAGCCATCATCAATACTTTCAGTAATTTTTAAGAATTTCTTAATTGTAAACTCAGATAGACAAAACTGGAAAAATATTGTATTATGAGATGAATATTATTAAGAGGGTGTATCTATGGAGCAATATTTTACCGAAATAAAAAAGTTCCTGGACGAGGAAGGACGTTTAACCCTCTTCCCCTCCAAGAAACGAAACAAAGTCATCTCCTTATATTATCTTGCAAGCAATTT
>JAJUHH010000449.1 GCA_029267975.1 Clostridiales bacterium | reverse complement strand
CTTTCTAAATGATTAAATCATAGAATCTATCGGTTAACATCAACTTTTACTCTGATCAGTTATTCAGTTATTTTAATAGCCCATTGGAACCACTCCTTCCTTTCAAAAATTTACTCTTATTTCACCTGCAGGTTGTTTCTAAAACTTACGTAACTTTCTTGCATTATCAGGTAACTTAGGCTGATGCACAAAGAGCATACAAGCTGTGTTTACATTAAGTGATGTAACCATCAAGGCTACACTTGCCAGGGATGTCCCAATCTTAATCAATAATTTCTTCATAATGATTCTCCTTTCATAGTTATAATTTGTTGACCCTTTAGACACATTCTGTTTGCTTGATAGAAAAAGCAATTCTTTCAGGTTTTTTTATGCTTCAGAAGATATATAGGACAAAGCCTATACCTTTGGTCACGAGACTGCTTCAGATTTCTTAGGTCCTCTCGCTTGTATAGAGTATACCAAATCCTTACATTTTCAACAGTATTATGTAACGAAATGTACTTGCAATTGTAGTAAACAGTAGTTTCTACCATTCATTACATGAAGACATACCTTTCATTACATCATCTGGCTTTGTTCGCTTATTTAAAGTATAATGGTATATTATGGGAT
Source organism: Clostridiales bacterium (assembly GCA_029267975.1). Taxonomy (GTDB): domain Bacteria; phylum Bacillota; class Clostridia; order Lachnospirales; family Lachnospiraceae; genus Mobilitalea. Next base: position 2,109 of record JAJUHH010000449.1, on the reverse strand, counting down.
GTAAAAAGGAGGTTAATAATGGTTATTGCTGTATGCGATGATGATAAAAAAATATGCAGCCAAATTGAAAAAATCCTTTTGGATTATTCAAGCAGAAATTGCTTAAAAATCCAGGTAGATATCTTCTTTTCAGGAGAAAGCCTACTTTCATATATAAAGCAGGGACACTCTTATGACTTAATTTATTTGGACATAGATATGGGAGGAATGAATGGTGTAGAGGTGGGGCTCCAACTTAGGAAAGTAATGAAGGATTACACCACGGAAATTGTATACATATCTGGTATCGACGGCTATGACCGCCAGCTCTTTGATGTTCAGCCACTGCATTTTATAGCAAAGCCCATAAAGGCATCCATCGTGATCGATGATCTGAAATTAGCAATGGAAAGGGCACAGAAGAGCAATGTGTTCTTTCAATACCAAAAATTACATGATATTTATAAAACCCCTGTGAATGACATTATTTATTTTGAAAGCCAGAATAGAGAAATGAAAATTATAACAACAAGAGGTGAGGATTATTTTTACGGGAACATAGAGGATATTGAATTAAAAGTTGCAGGGCATCAATTTTTGCGTATCCACCGCTCTTTTTTGATTAACTATAATCATGTAGCTATATTACGGTATTCGGAAGTGGTTATGTCTAATGGCGCAATCTTGCCCATCAGCCGGTCAAAACGGCAAGGGTTCCGCAATTTGCAGATAAACGAGATTTAACAGTGGGAGGTTAAAACGTGGAAGGCTATGATATCATTTATATATTAGGTAATTTATTTATGGCGTATGTGATACATAAATACATGCATATCTTCTACTCAGAAATGAAGGTGAGTCAGAGGACTGAACGCATAGCATACTTGGGATATTTTCTTGTCATTACAGCAACTCATATGTTGCTGAAAATACCTATCATAGTTATGGTTGCGAATCTATTGCTTTTATTTCTCTTAACGCTGTTATATGATTGGAATTTAAAAAAGTCCATACTTTCGGTAGCTGTCATCTACTTTTCACTTATGATTATAGAGACATTGTTTGCTTTTTTGACAAGTTATCTTAATCTGAATCTCTTAAAGCCCTTTCATTATGAATCGGAGTTTGGAATTATTGTGATACGGCTTGCATCCCTTGTCCTTGTGCTGTTGGTTCAGGGCTTCAAAAATGTGAAGTATGAGTTTCCCCTTCCTAATGTGTATTGGGTAAGTTTACTGGCTGTTCCTTCAGGAACAGTAGCTATGCTTTTTGCCATCTTTAGTACTTCAAGTGTTTCACGCAGTCTGCTGATGATTTCTATGGCATGTGCTTTGGCAATCAATATTCTTACCTTCTTTTTGTACGATAAAATCTCATCCTTGCTTGCCAATCAGATGGAGCAAAGATTAGCACAGGAACAAATCCGCTTTTATGAGCATCAGGTTCAGATCATGAAAACATCTCTTGATCATATACGGATGCTGCGGCATGACTTAAAAAACAGACTTTCACCATTGTATGCTTTAGCACAAGCCGGGAATTATGATGAGCTATTACAACAGCTTTCGGAACTGACCTCCTTTTATGGTGTGAACCAAGAATATGTAAACAGCGGCAACAATACCATAGACAGTATCATTAATTTCAAATTAAATTCATCGAAAAACCTAAACATCTCTGTCTCCACCGATATATTAATTCCGGAGAAGTTATCTTTGCCGACCTTTGATATAGCAGTTATTCTGGGAAATCTTCTTGATAATGCAATCGAAGCAGTTAGCAATATTGATGACCGATGGATCGATCTGAAATTAAGATATACAAAAGGGCGCCTGATCATTGAAATGAATAACTCCTATGATGGAACAGTGAAAAAGGTAGGCAGCAAATATATTTCCTGTAAAAGCGATAAGGAAAATCACGGATATGGCTTAAAAAGTGTGCAGGCGGTCTTGAAAAACTATGATGGAGCAATGCAGATTTCCCATGATTCCAGAAAATTTACGGTAAAGGCATTACTTTACATCTGCATATAACTTTGGGGAGTGAAGGATGAAGTATTTAGCAAATTTAATAACCAATAAGCTTATAGCCTTAAATATTATAAAATCCGAGGATCGGGAACTGTAT
>JAJUHH010000448.1 GCA_029267975.1 Clostridiales bacterium | reverse complement strand
GTGAAATTAATACCATCAGAGGTAATGCGGATAAAATGCTTGCAAGAGAGGAAAATATGGAGTCCGAGCATTTAAAGGGAGAGCTTCATAAGGTTCTTCCGGTAATCAACGTGGAAGGCTCTGACTCAGCAATGCTTGACAATACCCTGGAATTCCTGGTTATGAGCGGCATGGATCTGCCTCTGGCAGTCATGATCACCATTCCTGAGCCCTGGAGTAATGATTCGGCGATTAGCAGGGAGAAGGCTGATTTTTATCAATATTATGCTACCATGATGGAGCCTTGGGACGGACCGGCTTCCATCCTCTTCTCCGACGGTGATATTATGGGTGCGGTGCTTGACCGTAACGGACTGCGACCCTCCAGATATTACATTACCAAGGATGACTATTTGATTCTCTCCTCTGAGGTCGGAGTTATGGATATTCCGGCAGAGAAGATCCTTAAGAAAGAAAGACTTCGTCCCGGTAAGATGCTCCTTGTGGATACCGTGAAGGGATGTCTGGTCGATGACGAGGATTTAAAGAATAGCTATGCAAGACGTGCTCCCTACGGTGAATGGCTGGACAGCAACCTGGTTATGCTGAAGGAGCTGCATATTCCCAACAAAAAGGTCGTGGAATATAGTGAGGATGAGCTGGCGAGACTGCAGAAGGCCTTTGGCTATACCTATGAGGACTATAAGACCACGATTCTGCCTATGGCAAGCACCGGTCAGGAGGCAGTAGCAGCCATGGGTGTTGACTCACCGATTCCGGTTCTGTCCAAGAACAATCCGCCCCTGTTCAGTTACTTTAAGCAGTTGTTCGCACAGGTTACCAATCCTCCTATTGATGCAATTCGTGAAGAGATCGTAACCGCTACCTCAGTATATCTCGGAGAGGATGGGAACTTACTGGAGGAGAAGCCGGAAAACTGCAAGGTACTCAAGATTAATAACCCGATTCTCACCAATACGGACTTATTAAAGATCAAGCATATGAACAAACCGGGCTTTAAGGTAGAAGTGATTTCCATGCTTTACTATAAAAACACTTCACTGGAGAAGGCCATTGATCACCTTTGTCTGGAAGCGGACCGTGCTCACAGAGAGGGTGCCAATATCTTAATCCTGTCAGATCGGGGGGTCAATGAATATTATGTTGCAATCCCCTCCTTATTGGCAGTCTCCGCCCTGCAGCAGCACCTGGTACGTACCAAGAAGCGTACAGCCCTGGCAATGATCGTGGAAAGTGCGGAGCCCAGGGATGTACATCATTTTGCCTGTCTGCTGGGCTATGGTGCCAGTGCGATCAACCCCTACCTGGCACAGGAGACCATCCGTCAGCTGATCAATGATAATCTGCTGGATAAGGATTATTATGCAGCAGTGGACGATTATAATAAGGCAATCCTAAAGAGCATCATTAAGATTGCATCCAAGATGGGTATTTCAACGATCCAGTCCTATCAGGGCTCCAAAATCTTTGAAGCCATCGGTATCAGTAAGGAAGTTATTGATAAATATTTTAAAGGAACCGTGAGCCGGGTAGGCGGAATTACCCTGAAGGAAATGGAGCAGAGAGTAAATGAGCTTCACTCCAAGGCCTTTGACCCTCTTGGTCTTGATCTTGACCTGACCCTGGACAGTGATGGTTCCCATAAGCTAAGAAGCGGTAAGGAAGAGCACCTGTATAATCCCAAAACCATCCACCTGCTGCAGCAATCTACCAGAACAGGTAACTATGATATGTTCAAGGAATATTCCAAAGAGATCACTGCGGAACAGGAACGTGTCAACCTGCGTGGACAGATGGAGATCAAATATCCTGAACAGGGAATTGACATTGATGAAGTTGAAAGTGTTGAATCCATTGTAAAACGCTTTAAGACCGGTGCCATGTCCTACGGTTCAATCTCTCAGGAAGCCCATGAGGCAATGGCAATTGCCATGAACCGTCTTGGAGGTAAATCCAACAGCGGTGAGGGTGGTGAGAGTCAGGAGCGTCTGAAAATTGGGGAAGACGGGCTGAATAAATGCTCAGCCATCAAGCAGGTTGCATCCGGCCGCTTTGGCGTAACCAGTGAATATCTAGTCAGTGCTAAGGAAATCCAGATCAAGATGGCGCAGGGAGCAAAGCCAGGAGAGGGCGGACAGCTTCCGGCGGAGAAGGTATATCCTTGGGTTGCCAAGACCAGGCATTCCACTCCGGGTGTCGGTCTGATCTCACCTCCTCCGCACCACGATATTTATTCCATCGAGGATCTTGCTCAGTTAATCTATGATTTAAAGAAGGCCAATAAGGACGCCAGAATTTCTGTAAAGCTGGTATCCGAGGCTGGTGTGGGAACTATAGCTGCCGGTGTTGCCAAGGCAGGTGCAGGAGTAATCCTCATCTCCGGCTATGATGGCGGAACCGGTGCAGCACCCAGAACCTCCATCTATAACGCAGGACTTCCTTGGGAGCTTGGACTTGCGGAGACCCATCAGACCCTGATCATGAATGGGCTTCGCAATAAAGTAGTACTTGAAACCGACGGCAAACTTATGACCGGACGGGATGTGGCGGTAGCTGCTTTATTAGGAGCAGAGGAATTCGGATTTGCACCCTCGACCGCCACCTCGAGCAGGCGGGCTTTTCCCGCCGGCGCCTGAAGACGCTGGGGGCCAAGCGCTACATCCGCCTTCTCTTCGAGCGCCCCAACCAGTTTTGGGTCGGCGACTACCATGAGTCTCCGATCCC
>JAJUHH010000447.1 GCA_029267975.1 Clostridiales bacterium | reverse complement strand
GTAGGTTCGAAGGAGATCCGGTATTTCTTATTCTCAACATTTGCAATAATAACATAAGGCTTAGCTTCCTTGGTATTGGAGGTAAAATCCTTATTGATCAGCTGTACATGAGTATAGCCGTCCAGCGCATGAGAACCTGCCGGCGCTACAATCTCAGCTTGCTCCAGGTCTATCCGAAGCATGGTTTTACGTCTTGACTTTCCTGAAATACGGTCAAAATCTATCTGCCCGTCCACAAAAACATACTCATACTCAATACTTAATTTCGGAAACAACCATATTGCTGCAACAATTAGTACAATTCCTGCAATCCCCAAAAAATTACCCAGTAACATAAGCATGACACCGACGATTACCGCTATCACTAAAAGTGCACGAAGTCCCATCGCCTTCGCATCGTCCTTTCTTTTCACGCCTGCCTCAGCATATAACTGATTCATTTCATACCTCCCTAGACTTCAATCGTCCAATTATGATTATCTTTCATTTTTCCTAATTGAATACCTGTTATGGTATCATAAAGCTTTTGGCTGATCTCACCGATACCGCCATCCTGAACTGGCATAATGTGATCTTCCCAACGAAGCTGGCCTACCGGTGAAATTACAGCTGCAGTACCGGTTCCCCATACCTCTTCCAGAATTCCCTTATTATAAGCCTCAAAAATTTCATCGATGGAGATTCTCCGCTCTTCAGTTGGTAAGCCCCATTCCTTGCAAAGCTGAAGTACGGAATCTCTGGTAACACCGGGAAGAATACTTCCGTTAAGCTCCGGGGTAACCACGGTACCATTGATCTTAAAGAATATATTCATAGCTCCAACTTCTTCGATATATTTACGCTCTATACCGTCCAGCCACAGCACCTGGGAATAGCCTTCCTCATGGGCTTTCATCTGGGCTTTCATGGAAGCAACATAATTTGCTCCGGTTTTGGCCTCACCGATACCACCCTTAACTGCCCTGACATATTCATCCTCAATCCAGATCTTCACTGGATTTAAGCCCTCCGGATAGTAAGCACCCACCGGTGACAATATGATAATAAACAGATAAGTGTCGGAGGGTCTCACTCCAAGATAGGGATCTGTAGCAATAATAAAGGGTCTGATATAGAGGGAAGTACCTTCCTGTGTAGGGATCCAGGCTTCATCTACCTTAACAATGGTTTTTATCGCCTGCAGGAAATCCTCCTCCGGAATCTCCGGGATACATATTCTGCGATTGGTCCTGTTGGCTCGCTCAATATTCTTATCCGGACGGAATAATAAAGTTCTTCCATCGTCGGTCTTATAAGCCTTTAAGCCTTCAAACATTTCCTGTCCATAGTGGAAAACCATAGCGGAAGGTTCCAGACTGATCGGTTGATAGGGCACCACTCGTGGGTCATGCCAGCCTTTTCCTGTATCATAATTCATCACAAACATATGATCAGTAAAAATGGTACCAAACTTCAACGGATCATCCGCTGCCGGCAATGTCTTCGGGGTGCTTGTCTTCTCAATTCGAATGTTCAACATAGTTATCTACCTTCCTTATCCACATCTGTCCTGCCAGTCCATCAACTGCATGGTTAAAATTTGTATAAACATAATAGTAGACGTTATTTATCAAATTATCAAGAAAAATTTTTATTAAATCATCCACTAACCTTAAATTCATACAGAGGATTCCACTGGCTTTTACCACTGCCTGCCAAATTCATATTAAGGATCACATATTCTTTTTCCACTACCTGATAAATTTGTGCCGAGGATAACGCAGGCACTCCACTACCTGTTAAATTTACGCCGAGAATTCTACATGTATTCTCCACTACCTGTTAAATTTGTGCTGAGGATGACGTAGGCACATTCACTACCTGTTAAATTTATGCCGAGGATAACGCAGGCACATTCACTACCTATTAAATTTGTGCCGAGGATAACGCAGGCACAAATTTAGAGCTTTGTTATACGCTGCGCTGGTATCTGCAAAACGTATAAGTCAGATCATAATAGGTTTGCTCCTCTGTCTCCTCCACAAGCTTCCAATCCTCCATCTGATCCAGATTGGGGAAATAGGTATCTGCCTGATATGCAAACTCTATCTTCGTCACATGAGCCACATCACAATAAGGCAACATCTGACGGTAGATGCTCTCTCCGCCAATCACGTATACATCCTCGGAAGGAAAGTCTTTCACAGCGTCCAGAGCCTCTTCTACGCTTGATACAACAATTGCATCCTTCACCTTATAATTCGGATCACGGGTAATCACAATATTGGTTCTATTCTTTAAGGGTTGTCCTCCCGGAAAGGTCTCCAGGGTTTTTCTTCCCATGATAACTGCCTTCCCTGTTGTCTTATCACGAAAGAAACGCATATCTGCCGGAATACTGACCAGCAGCTTATTCTGATAACCGATTGCCCAATTACTATCAACAGCCACGATTAAATTCATTCTTTGTACCTCACTTTTTACCTTGCTGAAGCTTAAGCACAGATATTATCTCATCCTGCTTAAACTGCGACAGGAATATTCCCTATCTTGGGTCCGTACTGATAGTTATGTAATTCAAAATCTTCTACCTTGAATTCATAGAAATCCTTTACCTCCGGATTCATCCAGAAAGCAGGCGCAGGATAAACAGGGCGCTCAATCAGCTCTTTGACAATGGGAATATGTCTGTCATAGATATGTGCATCCGCAATTACATGCAGCAATTCCCCAACCTCATAACCGCATACC
>JAJUHH010000446.1 GCA_029267975.1 Clostridiales bacterium | reverse complement strand
TTCCTTCGCATAGGCAGGATCCTCCTTTGTATCAGACAAATTTCATCAAATAATGAGGTGTTTTTACATCATTATACAATATTATAAAACAAAAACCATATAATGCCAAGTTATATTCTGGGATAATTTTAATGAAAAAACCGGAGAACAGTCTGATCTTCTCCGGTTTTTCTATGTTTATATGGCTATATTGCTTGTTTCAGATATCTGGCAAGACGTTTTTCAAAATCTGCCTGAGATACCTCCAATTGATCAAATACTTCTTCGGCAATGGGGGTCAGATTTTTGGCACCCAGAGTTTTCCAAGCATAATGCTGGGCAATATGAACCGCTGACACAAGCTCACGATTTACAATTCCGGGATCGGTTGGCTTATGGTGGAAGAGGGCAGCTTCATACATGGGGAAGGGCAGATCCCAGGCCTCCAGAAAATGTCCGCTGGCTTCCTGATGGTTGAGCATATAATCGTCCAGCTCCAATAAATATTCGATCTCTGTCTTATCAGGTATGGTATCGGTCCCCTTATTCTGCAGATTCTTAAGCAAAAGAATCAGCCCGATATTATGCATCAGACCTGCAAACATGGTTGCTTCCGGCGGTTGCTTATGAAGGAAGGACTCATATAAGAAAAGAAAGATACGACTGGTCAGGTATGCATGCTTATATAAGAGATCGGGTTGAAAGCCATCTGCTTTGGTATCTTCCAGTGTTTTCATCACACAGGCCCAGTGCATAAAGCTCTTTAAATTATGCAGACCGATATAATCGGATATTTTATGGAGGGTCTTGGGCATAACGCCGTAGACAGCGGAGTTAGCCACTTCAAGCAGAAGTGCGGAAATCTCAGGCTCTTGCTCCAGCTCCTTCACAAAACCATCCAAGTCTTCTGCCTCAATGAGAGAGATCAACCTCTGACAATTCTCCGGCAGATCAAAGCTGCAGCAGTTGTCTTCGATCAGCTTCATCAGATCATCGGAATTTAAGACAACTTCATCTGTGAATAGTTTATCTACATTCTTTAATAATTCATCGTTATTCCAAGGTTTAAACACATACAATTTAGCCACGTTGTGCAACAGAGCACGAAACATGGGCTTCTCTTCCGCATAACCGCTGAGAATGATTCGGATGATCTTCGGATATTTTTCTTTTATAACACTCAAAAGCTCATACCCATCAAGAATTGGCATATGCATATCGCTGATAACCATATCAATGCTATTAGACTCTATTAAGCCTAAGGCGTCTTTGCCATTTTCAGCTGTGAAGATCTCATAATCTGAATCCACAAACACACGAGATAAAGCGTCCAGAATCTCCGCTTCATCATCAACTAATAAGATTTTTTTCATATCCTTTTCATCCTTTCATTTTGTGAAATTATAGTCCTTCTTTTGAAAAACGGGATCGTAGCTTAACGCTGTCTTATCATAAGTTCACTTTTTGTCATTCGGAGTCAAGGCATTTAAATTATAGTGTATGTGTTATGTCAAGGTTTTATTATTATAGCATTTTTGGAAAGTATTATCAACTGACTATGTGCAAAACAACGTAATATTGTGTAAAATATTTCTATTGTATGTGACAATGTTACATATATAAAATCAAAAATAAGTTATGATTGGGCATATGATAAAAAAGTGGAGGAAAGTTACCATGAAAAAGAAGATTGTGATCGTGGGCGGGGTGGCCGGAGGAGCCTCTGCTGCCGCAAGACTGCGAAGGCTGGAGGAAGAAGCCGAGATTATCCTTTTTGAAAGAGATGAGTATATCTCTTATGCAAATTGTGGTTTGCCCTATTATATCGGAGAGAAGATCAAGGAAAGGGACAGACTTTTGGTCCAGACGCCGGAAGCAATGAAGGCAAGATTTCGTATCGATGTCCGTACAAACAGTGAAGTCATCAGGGTTGATCCGGAAAATAAGACAGTTACAGTCAAGAGCCGTCTTAGCGGGACCTATGAAGAAAGCTATGATTATCTGATCCTATCACCGGGGGCAAAGGCAATCAGGCCTAATATTCCCGGAAACGATCACAGGCAGATCTTTACGCTGAGAAATATTCCTGATACGGATCGCATTAAGGCCATGGTGGATCGGGAAGGATGCAGGGAGGCTGTGGTGATCGGCGGAGGCTTTGTGGGTGTAGAAATGGCGGAAAACCTCAGGGAAAGAGGTCTTAAGGTAACCCTGGTGGAGGCTGCCCCCCAGATCCTTGCCACGCTGGATCAGGATATGGCCCTTCTATGTGAGAGGGAGCTAATCGAGAACGGAGTAAGACTGATCTTAAATGACGGGGTAAAGGCCTTTGCAGAGGCAGGCAAGCAGGTTGAGGTTCTGCTAAGCAGCGGAAGCAGGCTTAAGGCGGATCTGGTGCTTCTTGCCATCGGAGTTACCCCTGATACGGCATTCCTGAAAGAGAGTGGCCTAAACCTGGGGCCCAGAGGACATATTCTGGTAAATGAGAGAATGCAGACCAATCTGGAAGGAATCTATGCAGTAGGAGATGCAATTGAAGTTGTAGACTATATAACAAAGCAAAAGACTGCAATTCCCCTTGCAGGACCCGCAAATAAGCAGGGAAGAATTGCTGCGGATAATATTGCAGGTCTAAGCTCTGCCTTTCAGGGCTCTCAGGGGACATTTATCCTGAAGGTCTTCGGACTCACAGCGGCCGGTACCGGATCCAATGAACGAAGCTGACAGATAGCCGGTATTTCCTATCAGACTATC
>JAJUHH010000445.1 GCA_029267975.1 Clostridiales bacterium | reverse complement strand
CAATCCTTCCAACCCTTATATTCACATAATTCTACCTTAACCATCTTTCCACCCCCTTATCATCACATACCTCTATCTTAACCATCATTCCACATTTTCCTTTCTGCCGCATTCTAATGGATACGCTTCAGGCGAAGTAAACGGCTGTCAAAGTCACCTGATAAATCGGTCTCAAGGCCAACCCTCATCAAAGTGCTTCCATGCAGCTGCTTCTCCTCACCCTCCAGCTGATATAAGGCCTCAGGATCAAGTCCCTGCAGCTTCAGATTGGGCATTTCCTTACCAAACTGATAGCCCTGTCGGAAGGCAAAGACCAAGACATCCTGATCATCCTGACTGATATATTCCACCGCATGCAGGGTGCTTTCTCTCACGGAGGAAAGGCGGTATAACTTTCCATATTGAACAGTTTCCCTGATCTCCTTATACAGTTCGATATATTTCTTAAACTCCGCTAATACCTCATCACTGAATTTGCTGATATTTGCTCCGATCCCCAAACCTCCCATCATGGAAGAATGGAAACGGTAGCTGTAAGGACGTTCATATTTATTAGGGGTGTGGGAGGAGGCATCGGTTACCCAAGCGGTCATGATTCTGGGTGCATAAAAATAGGAGAAGCCTTCCTGAATAAATAATCTCTCATAGGCATCCGTATTATCGCTGGGCCAGCATTGGTCTGCATACTGTAAGATACCAAGATCGATACGGGCACCGCCGCCGGAGCATACCTCAAAGTCCACATGGGGGAACTTCTGACGCAGTGTCGCCCAGATTTCATATAAGGCCTCTGCATGCTTATACCACAGTTCCTTATCCTGAGCTGTATCCCCGCAGCTGACATCGGTCAGGGACTTATTCATATCCCACTTAACAAAGGTGATATCCTGATGTTTGGACAATAGATCCGTCATGAATTCCAGAATGAATTCCTTGACCTCTTTTTTGCTGATATTTAAGGTATACTGGTTTCTTGCCTGTAAGGGTTCCTGATCCTTAAAGCGGTAGATCCAGTCCGGGTGTGCACGGTAGAGGTCACTATCGGGATTTACCGCTTCCGGCTCTACCCAGATACCAAAATCCATACCCAGGCTCTTTACATAATCAATCAACTCGCCTAAGCCCTTGGGGAACTTTTCCTTATTTACATACCAGTCACCCAGACCCGCCCTGTCACTATGACGCTGACCGAACCAGCCGTCGTCAATGACAAATAGTTCGACACCAATCTGTGCCGCTCTCTTGGCTAGCTCTTTCTGGCTGTCAACTCTTACATCAAAAAGCGTTGCTTCCCAGGAATTATAAAGGACTCTTCCCAGCTTGCGTCTTGGGAAGATATGATCAACCTCAAAGCTATGGAGCTTACGGCTCATCTGGCCATAACCAGCGCTGGAGTAGCCGAAGGTCATCACAGGGGTACTGATACTCTCGCCCTTTCTTAAGCGGTAGGAAAAGTCAAAGTTACTAATCCCCCCTGTTATCTTCACATTATTATAGATTGTCTTCTCAAAGATAATCTGCCAGTTGCTGCTATAGCCTAACAATCCAAACCATACCTCGCCTGAGGTCTCATCGGCACTTCCATTATCCAGCGCAAAGCTGGGGTTATAATGCGGTCCTGTATTACCGCTGCGGGACTGAATTGCAAAGGCCCCTGTTGTCAGGTAATGATCGTTCATCTGTGATTCACCTGCCCATTTACCGGTCAGATATTTAACCCTATATTGATCCAGCTTGGGCAGGCTGACGGAAGCAGACCTCAGATTCTCAAGGATTACCTCCTCCCCCTCATTCTGTATCTCGGCCCGCCGGCTGATCATATCATATTCTTCATAAACCTCATAGATCAGGTTGACATACAAGTCACTGTAGCTGTTCTTAAAGCGGAAGGTCAGACGCTCCATATCCTTATTGACTGTTTCAATCGAATGCTCCAGGTAAACCATATCCAGCTTTCTGGTATCGGCATAGTTTACTTTCAGACAGCTCTCTAAGTAAGAGTAGCTATTCCAGAAATGATATTCGTCTCTCTCAAGATTAATATTAGCATCAAAGCTGCTATGACTGCGCTGCTTTACGAAGTAGGATAAATCCTCTCCATGGATTTTCCCGCCCCAGTATAAATTCTGCAGAAAGTTGGATTGATGAATTACATAGGATGAATTTCTTGTCGTTAAGTGAAATAAATCATTATGTTTTGTAATCATGGCTTACCTCCATTGCGTGACCTTGTTGTCACCATATTGTTAATTTTATCATTGATTACAATGTTGTATCAATCATTACTCCCAGTTCTAGCTCTCATATCTCCGCCTGCCACCATGCTTTTAAAGGACATGGCAAATTACTATTTTAAGAACAACATTATTATGCAGATCGGAGAATTTTGGCCATAACTTAATGGATTGAAATTCTATCTTTATATTCCGGATTGTATATTTTGAAGTATATCGTGTATTACAACCTTAGTAAATAGAACTATGCTAGATTTATATGGAATAATGCTAGATTTTCATGAGCCAAAGCAAGAAAGAAACATTGTAATTATACAGGGATAGGCTATAATGAAAGATACGATGATAATAGGAGTGTAACTGTATGGATAAGCATACCGCAGACAATCTGCAGCATACCAATCTTTATGTATATCAATGCGGCATGGAACAATGTCCCCAGGGCCATGCCTATGGACCGGCAGTCCGGGACCATTACCTGATCCACTATGTACATAACGGAAAAGGCATCT
>JAJUHH010000444.1 GCA_029267975.1 Clostridiales bacterium | reverse complement strand
GCTGTTTATAATGCTGCTGCCCTTTCTGCTATGTGGAATACTTGAATTTACAGTGGCATATTCCCTGTGCAGTCTTCCTTTGAATACCGCTTTGCTTTTGATTATTCAAATCATCGCAGGAGGAAGCGTTTATCTGGCCGGATGCAGTATCTATGTGCTATATATCAGCAAGGAGTATCCTAATGTCCGTCAGCTGATAAAGAATTTTAAGCTGTAGTTAACTTAATGGAAGGAAAAGAGAGCAACGCTATGATTGTTGATACCAAAGCCTATGTCTTGTCTATGATAGCTGTATTATTATGTTCCGTCATCCGGGATTTTCTAATCCCGCTTTTGGTGTGGAGAAAACATCTGAGGAATAAAAGCTATCCTTATCGCTTCTGGTTCTGTGTTATCACACAGGCTGCTTTGCAGATCAATCAGGTACTGCTTCTGGGCTTTTTGGACATATGCAGCCGCTATACACTCCTTGCAAGTAATATCCTGATCTATGGCTTAATTATATGGAATTACTCTGATAAGAGGTTCTTTCATCGCTGCAGGAAGCTGGCAGAGGAGCTTTGGAATGCCTATAAGCATGAGAGAATTTTCAGCTTTACGCTTCAATGCATAAGAAGATGGAGGGGTGGATTCACTGAAAAGATACAAAGATGGACCATATGGGAGCATATGAAAAATAACTGCTTTGAAATTATCCTACTCGCAGGATTGGTCCTTTATAATCTCTGGTTCTTATTATATCCGGTGATGAAAGTCCACTCCTATCAGTTCCCTGATATACCGGTTCATCAATCCTGGATCTATTGGCTGGAGCATGACACCTTGTTTGTGGACGGCGTATACCCTTTTGGAATGCATGCCATGATCTATTTTATCAGAGCTATCTTCGGCTTGAATCTGAGAGAGATTCTACTCTATTCCGGTGCATATCAGACAGTACTACTTATCATTGGCATCTATCTATTGGCAAAGGAAGTGTTTTATGCAAAATATACGCCGATCACTGTAGTTGTTTTTATCAGCATGATGCTTAATCAAAGCCGATATGCTACCTCGCTGCCACAGGAAGCTGGAATGTATGCTGTTGCAGGCTTAGCGTACTTTATGCTTCGGTATCTGCATGTTCGCAGAGAGAAGTTTGTCATTACAAGTGACCGAAGACTGCGTCGGGCGTTTCGTATGAATTCCTACCTTAGCCGAAGGTATATTAAGTCAGAAGCAATCCTACTAATGCTCTGTGTCGCACTGGTGATTGCCTATCATTTTTATACTGCCATTGCTGCTATATTTTTCGTCCTGGCAATTGCACTGGCTTATTTGCCAAGAGTGCTGAAAAAGCAGTACTTTATACCGCTTATGTATGCCGGTATCATGGGGGCGGTCATTGCAGTTCTTCCCCTGCTGGCATGTTTGGCCAGAGGAATTCCCTTTAATGGATCTATGGCATGGGCAACCAGTGTTATCACAGGAGAGAAATGGGAGGGAAGTGAGCTGGAATATAAAGATGAACTGGCAGACTCCCTGGGTAAGGATACGATCATTGACCAAACGGAGGAGGATCAGGAGGGGGACCGGGTTAAGGTTGATTATGCAGCGATGACCCCAGAGGAGATCCTAAGATATTATTATCAGGCAATCTATGAGTTTGGCAGTGATACAATCTTTCGAAGCGATGCAATACAGCTGATGTTCCTATGTATGCTGGGGGGAGCCCTTGCCGGACTTCTGCTGCTCTTTGCCGGAAGTACAAGAACTACCGGGCATGATTATATTGCATTCATACTCTATATTCTGATTTTATTTACTTTTGGTTCGGCAGAGAAGCTAGGGCTTGTGGAACTGATTGAATCAGCCAGAATTGCAACCTTTGCGGAGCCCTTCATCGGCTTTATCATTCTGCTTCCGGTGGATTTTGTTCTGCGCATACTGGGACAGTGGAGAAACCGTTATTACCAATTCTTTCTGAATTTAATGTCCTTTGCAGCGTGCTGTGGCCTGGCAGCGGTTATTTTAATAACGGGTTGGTTCCATGATATTTTTTATTTTGAACAGGCTTACTATAATGAAGCTGAATATGTCCTGCGCCACATTAAGAAAACCTATGCCAAGAATACCTTTACAATCGTATCCCCCACAGCCGAATATTATGATGTTTTAGATTATGGATATCATACCCAGCTTTCACAGTTTGTTGACATGGTAAACGGGAAACAGGAGTCATTCACCTTCCCCACAAAGTACGTATTTTTCTTTATCGAAAAGAGAGTATTAAATGATTATCTCTATGGTTATGTGGATGTCAGTTGGGAATATGCAGTTAAGGATTTTGTATACCTGGCAGATGAACAGGATTATCACTATCAGCGTGCCGTGCTTGAATCACAGGCATACTATTGGGCCCAGGAATTCATGAGATATTACCCCAAATGTTTTAAGGTATTTTATGAGGACGACATTTATGTGGTTTATCTGTTAGAGCAAAATATCGATTATCCCTATCATCTTCAGATTAATTACAGGGATAATTTACCAGCCAAGGGAAGGGATTAAACATATGTATCCAATATCAAAAAATTTATCGGATCGAATAAATATATTAAAGTTTCTCCTGATCATAATGGTAGTATTTATTCATATCAGTCCCGAGATAACAGCGTATCAAGGCCTTCCTGCAGGCAATTTTGCTGAGCAGTTTTATCAGGTAGTGGTATACCTGATTTCACAATCCATATCGAGAGTCGCTGTTC
>JAJUHH010000443.1 GCA_029267975.1 Clostridiales bacterium | reverse complement strand
GGCTAAAATACGTCTCCTGATGGGACAAGAGCAAAGTAAGACAGAGGATCCTATGCAGAATTCTTCCGTGAGCGATTTGGTCAAGCTTATACCTAAGGAAAATGGAAAGGATCTGCCGAATTTTAAAGGATACTTTGAAAACAGTAATTATTTTCTCGATGAGATCAACTGCTATGGGGAATACACTACAAAGTTTCAATTTGAGAATGATGAACTTCGTAATTTCTTTACCAGTGCAGTTACCTTCCAAAATCCCATCCAATCCATTATGGCCTTAATCGACTATATTGAGATTATTTTGCGCTTATCCGCTTATTACTATGGGAAAAAGGAATTTGACAAACTGCTGGATATTCGGATCAAGGAGGAAGGACCCCAAGCAAAGAGAGAGCTATTTCGTGAATTATTAAATAAGGATGAGGGTAAGAAAAAGCGTAAAGAGCTTATCCCCAGTGATTTATTTAGCCTGGGTTATGAGATTTGGAGGGAAATAAAGGAAGAGGATGCCTTATATGATAGTATCCATAATAAATCCTATCGTTATACCAAAGTCCTGCAGCCCATCTTCAATGCGGTTGGCGATTTTATCTATGCGAATTTTGAGGGCTACAAGATCAACTTCCTTGGTTTAGTAAGAACCGTTAATCATATTCGTAACAAGGTAATCGCTCACGGTTCCTTACAAAGCTCCATTCTTTATCCTGTATGGTGTATGTTGTTTTATTCTGCAGTAGCCTTAACAGATTTTCTGGGAATTGAAGATATGAGGCTGGAATATCAGGATAATATGTATTGGGTCAGCTTTGTAGGCAATGAAACTAAGGTATCCATGGGGAACCTGGTGGTTAATCGGAATCACTTCCCTTGCCTGGCTTGGAATATCAATATGAGGGAAACCCAGAATGGATTTCGCTATAGCTTAAAATATATTAATTATTTTGAAGGAGAGATGATTCAGCCCGAGCATTTTGAAGAGAACTTTGCTCTTTAAAGATCCCCATCCTTAGGTATGTTCGGGTGACGGATAGACCGTAATGTTAGAGTTGACATGACAGTAGGAAATATCACATAATAAAACATGTACAAATATTGAAGAAATAAGGAGATAAGCAATATGGCAGGAAATAGAATAATCTGTGCAAAAAACAAAGTGGATTACATAACAATCAGAAAGGCTATGATCGCTGGTGCCAGAACAGTAGAGGAAGTCGTAGAGAAAGCAGGCGTTTGTGCCGAATGTGAAGGCTGCAAAGCAGAGCTTGAGGGTATTCTTACGTCAGTGTGCGGCTGTAAGAAGGTTTCCCTGGAAGCTGTGGTGAATGCCGTTAAGGCTGGATCTGACACAGTGGAGAAGGTTGGGGAGATGACAGGAGCAGGCACTGGTATTGATGAAGTAACCGGTGAAGCATGCGGCAGATGCAAGCCGCTCATACAAAATATTATCGATTTAGGCAGATAGTTCACAGGTCAATAAATTTTACGTGGAAAATGCTGCTCTTGGAGGCATGTTGCCTCTAGGAGCAGCATTTTTATATGATTAAGGCAAAAGTGAAGTATGCTTATTTATAATATCCTTAGGAAGAGTAATGCAGGATCGTCTCCTGCAGCTGCTTACATATATAATCTATCACTTCCTGCGGCTTTATTACCTTTGCATTGGTACCTAACTGAAGAAAGAAAGCAGAGACATAGGCAAGCTCGCTCTTATCAATATACATATCAACGCAGCCTTGCTCTTCCCCTGTTATCTTAACATGTGGCTCCAGCCAGGGCTGACTCATACACTGACGAATTCCTTCCCTGGTAAGCTCTGCATATAGGTGGACCGCTTCCCTGGGTTCCTGTGTGCTTTGAGCTTCCAGCCAGTGATTTAGATTGATGGCAGATGCATAGTTCTTCTTAGTGTTTTTCAATTCGAGTATTCGGTCCAGGCGAAATACATGGATCTCACCGTGACTGAAATCCATGGCAGGCATGTACCAGAAACCATCATAGGAATATACACCAAGGGGAGAAATTTCCCTGTTCCTTGTGCTATCCTTTGATTGATACTTTATATCAAGAATGTTATTTTCTAAAGAGGCTTCTATAATCTCCTTGAGAAAGGGGGAAGAAAGGCCTCTTTTTTTATTCCAAAAGGATAAAACAGAATCTA
The DNA here is from genome assembly GCA_029267975.1 of Clostridiales bacterium. GTDB lineage: Bacteria > Bacillota > Clostridia > Lachnospirales > Lachnospiraceae > Mobilitalea. The sequence continues at coordinate 594 of JAJUHH010000443.1, read as the reverse complement.
ACTTATCTATTTTAGTCCTTGTGTCAGAAGGCAGATAAGCATATAACTTCCTGGAAACAGACTGTATATCAATTTCAAAGGGTAAGGACTTATAATACTTCAGAGATTGAAAGGCAAAGAAGATGGCAAAGACCTCATTTTCGTTAAAGAAGATAGGAGGCAGTACTCTATTATGAAGCAGGCGGTAACCACCGTTACGACCGGGTTCTGTATAGAGTGGAACGCCCATCTCGCTTAATTCCATCAAATATCTGTGAGCTGTTCGAATTGAAATATGAAATTCCTGTGCGACATCAGCAGCAGTGAAGCTTTGCACAGAATTAATATACAGGATCAAATCAAATAATAGCTTTGTCTTAGACATTTTTTCACTCCCTCCTATAACCATGACAAGAATTGTCATGGTTATAGTGTATAGTAATAGATATAAATTATCAAGAGGAGGATGAAGTTATGAAAGCTGCAGTTATTCATAAGTTTGGAGGTCCTGAAGAACTGACCATAAAAGAGCTACCGCTTCCAAACATCGACGAACATGAGGTGCTAATCAAAGTAGAGTATGCGGGCATCGGATCCTGGGATAGCTTCGAGCGG
>JAJUHH010000442.1 GCA_029267975.1 Clostridiales bacterium | reverse complement strand
GATATTTTTTATATTATTATTCTGTTATCAGATCATGGCCGGTATAGCCAATCCCAATACATATAATGACAATACCTCAGGTGTCATCACTCTGATCGAAATAGCCATGAAGCTGCCGGTGGAGGAGCGAAGCAAAGTAGCCTTTGTCTTTTTTGATAATGAGGAGATTGGATTAGTAGGTTCTAAAATGTTTTATAAGAATCACCATAAGAGCGTGCGGGATTGTGTTGTGGTTAATTTTGACTGCGTGTCTGATGGGGATTATATACTTGCCATAGCTAATAAAAGAATGAGGAAGGACACAGCATTATATGAATTGATGAAAGAGAACCTGGGCTCAAATGAGGTTAAGAAGGTGGATTATTTATCAAGCTCCTGGACCTTTTATCCCTCGGATCAGATGGTTTTCAAGAAGTACTTTGCCATTGCGGCAGTTCGTAAGGCTCCCATTCTCGGCTATTATTTGGGAAGAATTCATACACCCTATGATACAATCTTTGATGAGAGGAATATAAAGCTCTTATCCGATGCCATGGTGAGATTTAGTGAGCAGTTATAATGCAATAAATATAAGCAGGGTTTTCAGGTATTTTGCCATCCGCTGAGCTGAATTGCCCCCTGTCAAGCAGACAGATGAAAAAATAAAAATTCCTATCGCCAGCCTGTTGTAGTACAGCTGGCGATTTTTATGCACCATTAGCATATAGATAGTGCCTGTAGCCCTTCCTTCGTTATGAGGTTACAGATCGAGTGGTGATGCATCATGAAGCTTGCCCCTGTGGTAATCCATCTCCCTGGCTTACGCCGGAAGGACGTACAGATGATATAGTCACCTTTGTGGAGGAGAGAAAGGAAATAAAAATAGCTCCGCTTGCCATCTATGCAGTTCTAAAAGAAGTAGATCACCTGCAAAGATTTCAGGCTATTGTTCATAAGAAGAATGAAATTGAGCTGAGAATAATTACGAAAAATGGATATAGCAAAGAAGAGTTTTGAATGCCAGTGATGGAAGGGAGCAGGATTTTTCAGGGATATTACTTAAAGAATCTTAATTGAAATTTGGTATATTATGGTGTAGAGTATATAGCAAAGGGGAATAGATTATGATAAAAGGGGGGTAATATATGACCTATGTATATTTATTGCACAATGATAAACCAATCAATAAGAAGCTCATAGAGAGCCATGTGGAACACTTAAAACAATTACATAATCAAGGGAGACTGATCCTTTGTGGACCATTTACGGATTACCCGGGAGGAATGGTTGCATTTACAGCTGAGGACTTGCCAGAAGCCTTAAAGATTGCTAATTCAGATCCTTTCATTGCTTCAGGAGTCTGTTCCTATGAAATCAGAACATTGGAAGCAGCGAAGGAAGAAAATAAATATCTGCTGGAAGATTAAGGCTTGCGCCCACAAAGAACTGTGGCAATGTCTAAGAAGGAGCCGAATATGGGGCTTTATTATATGGAAAAGGGTTCCGGCTTTCCACTCATCTTACTCCATGGTAACGGGGAAAGTCACGAATACTTTATACATCAAATTGAATATTTTAGCAGCTTCTACCGTGTGATCGCCATTGATACCAGAGGACACGGTAAGTCTCCCCGTGGTGATAAGCCCTTTACCATCGTCCAATTTGCAGAGGACTTGTATGAATTTATGCAAGAGCAGGGCATTGCTAAGGCGAGTATACTTGGGTTTTCTGATGGTGGTAACATTGCTTTGACTTTTGCACTCAGTCATATGCAGATGGTGGAAAAGCTCGTATTAAATGGAGCCAATCTGACACCCAAGGGAGTAAAGCGTAGGGTACAGCTTCCCATAGAAATAGGATATAAATTCGCTTCCTTCTTTGCCGGAAAATCAGATAAGGCAAATAGGAATGCTGAAATGCTTGGCTTAATGGTGAATGAGCCAAATATTAAGCCTGAGGAACTTCAGAAGCTGACAATTCCAACTTTGGTCATTGCAGGAAGCAAGGATATGATCAAGACCAGTCACACACGACTGATTTACGAAAGTCTGCCAAATGCCCGTCTACAGCTTCTTGAGGGAGACCACTTCATTGCCAATAAGAAGGCAGAACAGTTTAATAGTGCTGTCTATGATTTCCTGAAATAGCTACGGCACTTCTAATCTTATTTTGGAGGAGAGATATGCAGATTATTAATATGACCCAGGCAAGTGAAGCGCAGATTATGCAGGCAGCGCAAATATTAACAGACAGCCTGCCCCATAGCTGGCCTACCTTTGGGCATTGGCAGGGCAATCGTAACAGCGCTTGAGGATGAGGCAAGAAAGCAGGGGGCATTGACCATCTACTTAGGTGCAGATGATGAGATCGGTAATGGAGAAACATCGTTTGCAAATGTAGATTTATATGAGGACTTTCCGGGAAAGATTAAAAATTTTATTCCAGGTACCCATCAATCAGGCTTTTACTTAAAGCTTGGATATAAAATCATAGGGGTTATGCCTGACGCAAATGGGATAGGAAAACCGGATATTTATTTTGGCAACAAGGAATAAGAAGTTTCATCCTGTTAGCTTGGAGTCGAATTATGTCACAATATGTCGTTTATGGAATATACTGTTATTGCATCGAAGAATTTTACTTTGGTGCAATATATTCATAAAGAGGTGTTCGTATGAGCTTCAACAGAAATGAATCCTTTCGTGGGCATAACTTTTATGCTTCCGACAGGTCATGGAGTGATTTTCACAGATCGGATAGCAGATCCAGAAGCAGATCCAGAAGCAGATCCAGAAG
>JAJUHH010000441.1 GCA_029267975.1 Clostridiales bacterium | reverse complement strand
TTCTTTTGTGAAATTGCTGTTTGGCGACTTCAATTATACACAAAAATAGGGGGTCATTGTTATTTTATTTTTAAAAACTTAGTATCCCTTGAAAAATAAAGGTTTTGAAAGAAAAACGGGGTGTCAGATTTGACACTACCTTAAAATAGCGGAGGGAAGAAGTATGGAAGAAAAATTAAGGGCTCATATTGACAAGCTTTTTGAGGATGCTCCAAGGACAAGAAAGGCAATTGAGCTGAAGGAAGAATTATTAGCGAATTCAGAGGAACGTTATCAGGATCTGCTGGCGGATGGTGTCTCACCTGAGGATGCTTATAAGCATGTGATTAGTTCCATCGGTAATGTCTCAGAGTTATTTCAGGGACTTGAGGATCTGCCCCAGGAAAGTGAGCTCTATAGTGAAGATATGAGAAAAAAATACGCAATGCTCAATACTGCTGCTGTTGGATTATACCTCTTTAGTTTTGTTCTGTTCATGGCAATGTTGATGTTAGATGGTTTCATCTCATCCAATGTTAGCTTTACCAGCATGGGACTGGTGCTGATGCTCTTAATTGATATCATACCCACCTGTATACTGGTATATATCAACAGCATGTATCCAAAATATACACGCAAAAGCAACACTGTTGTGGAAGAATTCAAAGAATGGAATGACAGCACAAGAAAAGTGAAATCCATTAAAGGCACTGTCATATTCATCGGATGGACCTTTATTGTTTTACTGTATTTTATTATCAGCTTTTCGACCTTTGCCTGGTACGTCACCTGGATCATCTTCCTGGCAGGAATCTGTGTCCATGCAATTATTGAACTTATATTCCGTTTAAAGGAGATGAAGCAATGAAAAAGTTCCTTATAACCATGATTAGCATCTTCGCTGCCTTAGCGATCGGCCTTGTGGTTCTCATGGTCCTGGCAATTCAGAATGGCGGTATTCTTCCCGCCAAGCAATCCAGCAATGTTTTTAAAACAGCTGAGCTTGTGAATACCCAGGAGATCAGTCTGGATGGTATTGATGAGATAACACTTAACTATACCTGGGATGATATTATCTTCTTATCCGGTAACACGGGTAAATTAATCTTTAAGGAGTACATGAACTTTACCCCTGATGACGATGATCTGACCCAGATTACAACACGCAGGAACAGATTAAAGCTGGAACGGCAGCAAAAGAACCGTAATTACTGGTTTGGGGATATAAACCGTTACAGTAAGGTTGAGATTTATCTGCCGTCAGACTACAGTTTTTCATTAACGGTGAATACCACAAGCGGTAATATAGAATCCGATATCAGCCTCAATCTTACTAATTTTGAAGCCTCCAGCAGCAGCGGAGATATTAAAATCGCAGAAGTATATGCAGCATCCATCAGCGTTGCCAGCAGCAGCGGAAACATCACAATGGAAAGAGCCGAAGGAAGCCGTAGTGTCTCCTCCAGCAGTGGAGATATTAAGCTCCTGGGAGGTGCCGGGGATAGTAGTGTATCCAGCACCTCAGGCAATATTATTATTGAGAATTCCACCGGCATCTTAAACGCCTCTGCCTCCAGCGGTGATATTTCCATCAGCAATTCTTCAGGAAGAAAAGATCTGGAGACCACCTCCGGGAAGATTGTAGTAACGAATTCCGACGGATATACAGAAGCCTCCGCTTCCAGCGGCGACATCAGATTCACTGGATTTAATGGAGCTGCAGACTTTGAGACCACTTCGGGAAGCATCATACTTGATTATGCAGAAGGTGCATCCATTGAGGATGATATCAATCTGCATGCCTCCAGCGGTGATGTGACCCTTACTCTCCCATCTGGTCTGAGCTTTGATTTCTCCGCAAATAGCTCAAGCGGTGATATCAGAACCTCCTTCGATGACCAGCTTAAGTTCAGTAAAAACGAAAATCATGCCTCAGGAACCATTGGTTCCAACCCCTTATTTGCGCTTGAAATCACAACCACCAGCGGCAACATCCGCATCAGCGATGATAGATAAGAAGTATGATCAAGCCTGCAGATTACTACATTGACTTGGAGAGGGCCGATAATTCATTGAGCAGCTCTTTATCAGAGGCCGAAACCTTAATATTGGTGCTCAGGGTCTTGCCCTGGGTAGTGGTAATGCTGATTTCAATGATCGTGCCTTCCTCAATGCCGGTACTTTGCACTGCGCTCATAAACTGAGGGAATTTAGGATGGTTCTTAACAAAGGTTTCCCAGTAGCCTTTGAGCTTAAATAATTTTGCGGGATTTATCATGTTTGTTCCTCTCCTTAGTTCACAGTTGTGTTAATATTTCGATGCCTTTATTATTGCACATCATAGATGAAGCAATTCTGTTTTCCCGGGATATCACATTCCATTCATAATTGCTTATTATAGCATAATGTACACAGCAGTGCCAGTACCCATGTAACAAGCAAAAGTCAGTGAAAAGCCAAGATCGCTTCCTATGTAGGATATAAGAGACAAGGCTGTTGTATTATGTAAGGCATGAAGGAAGAAGGAATGAATCGTCACATATGTAAAGCATGAATGAATAGATCCTTGTTAAGTAACACATGAATGAATGCCCTGCACACGCAGACGAAAGAGAAGGAAGGGGGCAAGCTCCATCCCATCATACACTTTTTGTCGAACAGATTGTTGATTTTGCTATGTCAGGAGCAAACAATTTATGTTTGATCATGGCATACAAAATCAATAAGATGTCCGGCAATCTGTGTGTGAGGGATGAGGGGACCCCCTTCCTTCTTTATGCCTATATATGCAGCGGCCCGCCTAATTTAC
>JAJUHH010000440.1 GCA_029267975.1 Clostridiales bacterium | reverse complement strand
TCGTTTTTTTTAATGATATTATTTGCATAAAGAAAGCTATGGGGATTACTCCCATAAAAATCAATAATCAATGAAAAATACTTCAGGAGGTATTATATGAGTAAGAGCCCATTGGTTCGTTTTACGAAATTTATACTTGATTTTATGTTCTTTACAGGAATCATTGTTTGTGTCACCGTACCCTTCAGCTTCCGCTTTATTGGAAGATATTACAAGGTATTTGATGAGTTTTATCTCCCCTTTTGCATTATTTTCATGATAGCGGGAGCTTTTGCATTGATCATTCTGTGGGAACTGCGAAGTTTGTTTCGAACTGTGCTGAAGGAAGACCCCTTCGTCCGGGAGAATGTCAGATCCTTAAAGAGAATGGGAGCAAGTGCATTTTGCATTGCAATCGCAATGATGGCCAGACTTTTCTTCGTTATCACACCTGCAGCCTTGGTGCTGGTTGCAGTATTTTCCATCGCAGGATTGTTTTCCCTGGTACTATCCCAGGTCTTTGATCAGGCTGTCACTTATAAACTGGAAAATGATCTGACGATCTAGGAGGTGCTGCATGATAATTGTAAATCTGGATGTAGTGATGGCGCAGAGAAAGATGGGCTTAACAGAGCTTGCGCAGCAGGTTGATATCACCATGGCGAACCTGTCAATTCTAAAAAACAATAAGGCGAAGGCAATTCGTTTCAGCACCCTGGAAGCAATCTGTAAGGCACTGCATTGCCAGCCCGGAGATATATTGCAATATGATGAAGACGAGGAGCAGGAAGCTGAAAAGTAAGTAATTATAGTTAAGGAGGTTGGATTTATGGATACGGTACATACCCAAAAGGCTGATCATAAGGATTTAAATTATAAAGAGCAGTATCACAAGTCACAGGATGATAGGGTAGAAGATCATTTAGATGAGAATTATTTAGAACAGAAGCAGAGGAATGAACTGACAGGAGTATTTATACAAAAAAGAGAGGAAGCACCACTGCTTACTAAGCTTCGTAAGCAATATGAGATTACAGGAGCCATTAGCCTGGTATTTGGTATATTCTTTGCACTTAGCTTCTATCAGGCGGGACTTGGTGCCAATGCATTATTTTTTACTGCGGTTATGGTACAGCTGCTGATGACAGCCATGAGAAAATACGAGATACCATTAAAGAGAGGAACAAAGCTATATTACGGCTTAGCCTTGCTCTTTGGCTTATCTACAGCCCTGACGGAGAATGAGGCCCTTCAGCTTATGAATATTATCTCCATCCTGATTTTGCTGAATATATCAATCCTACATCAGCTGCATGAGGATGGAAGCTGGGATTTTATGCAATATCTAAGTAAAATCTTCGGCATGCTGTTTCTTGGGATTGCTTCCATAGGAATGCCTTTTGTTGATAGTGTAAGCTTTTTAAAGCGGTCAAAGCTATTTAAAAATGACAGACTTCGCAATATTTTTATCGGAGTTATTGTAGCAATTCCCTTGCTTTTAGTGATCATTGCCTTACTTTCCGGAGCAGATATGCTCTTTGGTGATATGACTCGTAATGTGTATGATTTCCTTTTCTCGGCTGATATTATTGGAGTTGCATTCATGCTCATTTTTGGCTTTTTGAGCTGTTACTGTATTCTGTGCGGGGCTGCTGCCCAGACCGGACGGTCAGAGGCCAGAACACGGAAGAAGGCAGATGCCTCCATCGCAATAACGGTTATGTTGCTCATTTGCCTGGTTTATGCTGTATTTTGTGGAATGCAGGTTATGTATCTCTTTGCTAACGGCTTATTCACCCTGCCGGAAGGCTACACCTTTGCAGAATATGCAAGGCAGGGCTTCTTTGAGCTTCTTGCAGTTGCAATCATTAATGTGGCGCTGATGCTGATCATCACGGCCTTCTTTACTGAGAAACGCCTCCTTCGCGGCCTGCTGACCTTCATGACAGCCTGTACCTATATCTTAATTGGATCAGCAACCTATCGAATGCTCTTATACATTGGGACTTACCATCTGACCTTTTTGCGCCTGTTTGTGCTCTTATCGCTGTTCATCATAGCACTGATCCTGGGCGGAGTCATTGTATCAGTTTACCATAAGAGCTTCCCGCTCTTTCGCTACAGCACAGTAGTTATTGCGGTTTGCTACCTGCTCTTCTCCATGGCAAGGCCGGATTATTTTATCGCATCCTACCTGATTGATCATCAGAGCCGATTTGACTTGGAGGATGCCTCTTTCTTAACCTATGAGCTGTCCCTGGATGCAGCACCGGTTGTATTACCCATTCTGGAGGATAATAGCTACTGGAGTGAGAGTATTGGTTATCTGAAGGAAAATTATCATAATAAGATTACACATGAGAAGGATAGCAGAGATTTTCGTGATTTCAATTTATCCAGTGATATAGCGGCAAGATATTTACAGAAGTATCTTAAGTGAAGGCGTTAGATAAGACCATGATGGATTTTTAACCTGATGGATCTATAAAAACATGATTAAAAAGACGCATTTTCAAAAAAGGAAATGCGTCTTTTATCATTGCAACCTTTAGGAGATATGTTATAATCTTCATATGCAGATAGTACGTGAGAACATATGCAAGAGGAAAGGAAATGTTGATGGAAACTCAAGCAATCTCCAATGATTTTGAAATAAATAAGGCACCAGACTACTCCGTAGATGTCATTATTCCCATCTATCATCCGGATAGCAAGCTGGACAAGCTTCTGAAAGCTATATATCGGCAGACCAAAAAGCCCAGCCATGTGTTCCTGCTCCAGACTCTGGAAGAGTATGGTCAGACGATGCAGCAG
>JAJUHH010000439.1 GCA_029267975.1 Clostridiales bacterium | reverse complement strand
TCCTGAATGGTAATTACTCCAGAGTGGGCAAAATGCTGGAGGAGAAGATGGCAGCAGCCTCTGAGGTCATGGAATTTGAACAGGCGGCCCAGTATCGTGACTTACTTTCCAGCGTAAAGCAGATTGCCAACAAGCAGAAGATTACCAACACCGATCAGGTGGACAGAGACATTATTGCATTTGCCAGACGAGAGGATGAAGCGGTGGTACAGACCTTCTTTATCCGCGGTGGTAAGCTTATAGGCAGGGATAATTTTCATTTGTCCGGGGTTCAGGATGAAGAGGATGGGGATATTATGGCCAGTTTCCTGAAGCAGTTCTATGCCGGGACGCCTTATATTCCCAAGGAAGTCTTTCTGGGTACCAGGACTGAGGAAGAGGAGTTGATATCGGAATGGCTGTCAGCCAAGCGCGGCCAGAAGGTATATCTTAAGGTGCCCCAGAAGGGGGAGAAGGAGAAGCTGGTAGAGCTGGCCAAGAAGAATGCTGAGCTGGTACTCAATCAGGATATAGAGAAGATCAAACGGGAGGAAGCCCGTACCATAGGAGCACTGAAGGAGCTGGCAGACTATCTTAATCTGCCTCTTGTAGATCGGATTGAATCTTATGATATCTCCAATACTGCAGGCTTTGAATCTGTTGGTTCTATGGTGGTTTATGAGAAGGGCAAGCCCAAAAAGGCAGATTACCGCAAGTTCAAGATCAGGCAGGTACAGGGACCGGATGACTATGCTTCCATGTACGAGGTATTAACCAGAAGATTTACCCATGGACAGAAGGAACTGGAGCAATACCGGGAGATGCAGATGGATGAGTCCTTAGGCAGCTTTACCAGATATCCGGACCTGATCCTTATGGACGGAGGAAAGGGACAGGTGGGAATTGCCCTCAGGGTTTTGGAAGAGCTGAAGCTTAATATTGCTGTTTGCGGTATGGTGAAGGATGATAACCACCGGACCAGAGGTTTGTATTATGAGGATCGGGAGCTGCCCATTGACAAAAGCAGTGAACTGTTTAAACTGATCACCCGTATTCAGGATGAGACCCATCGCTTTGCCATTGAGTATCACAGATCCCTTCGCTCCAAGACCCAGGTGCACTCCATCCTGGATGACATCCATGGTGTGGGACCCACTAGGCGCAGGGCTTTAATGAAATACTTCAAGTCCCTGGAGGCAATTCAGGCCGCAGAGGTAGAGGAGATTATGAAGGTTCCATCCATGAACCGTCAATCAGCTGAGCAGGTCTATCACTTTTTTCATAAGCCCGCAGAGCAATAAGCATTTACAGATAGTGAAATAATTGTTAGAATAAAAGTAATTGGAAAGAAAGGCATGGTATTCCTATGTATACAGTTGAACTGGTTCGTCTTATTGAGAAAATGAATTTGGAAAATTGCACGCCGGAGATTGATATTAAGCGGATTAAGATATCCCAGCCAGATGTGAACAGACCGGCGCTCCAGTTGGCAGGCTTTTTTGATCACTTTGATTCGGAACGTGTGCAGGTGATTGGTCATGTGGAGGCGGCCTATATGCAGCAGATGGACAAGGAGCAAAGAATACAGATCCTTAGCAGGCTGATGGATTATCATGTACCCTGTATTGTATTCAGCAGAAATCTGGAGGTGAGTGAGAAGTTCATCGAGCTGGCTACAGAAAAGGGTGTGCCGATTCTCAGGACATCCAAGACAACCTCAGCCTTCATGGCAGAAGTCATCCGTTGGCTGAATGTGGAACTGGCCCCCAGAATTACCATCCATGGAGGACTGGTGGACGTTTACGGCGAGGGTATCCTGATCATGGGCGAGAGCGGTATCGGTAAGAGTGAAGCAGCCCTTGAGCTGATCAAACGCGGTCACCGTTTGGTAACGGATGATGTGGTTGAGATTAAGAAGGTAAGCGATGATACCTTAATCGGAACCTCACCGGATATTACAAGACATTTTATCGAGCTTCGCGGTATCGGAATTATCGATGTGAAGACCCTGTTTGGTGTGGAAAGTGTTAAGAATACACAGGCCATTGATCTGGTAATCAAGCTGGAGGAGTGGAATAAGGATCAGCAGTATGACCGTCTTGGCCTTGAGGAGACCTATATAGAATTCCTGGGCAATAAGGTTCCCTGTCATTCAATTCCCATCCGTCCCGGCAGAAATCTTGCCATCATCTGCGAGGCAGCAGCGGTGAATTATCGTCAGAAGAAGATGGGTTACAATGCAGCACAGGAACTTTATAACCGTGTTACCAACAGCTTAAAGAAGTCCAACAATTAAGTTTATTTCTCTGATCAAATATATTAGGAAGATATAGCATTAAAATAAATAAAAAGATATAGAAGAAAGGGAATGGATATGGATAAGGTAGTATTTGGTATTGATATTGGAGGAACTGCAGTAAAGGCAGGATTATTCAATACAGAGGGGAAGCTTTTGGAGAAATGGGACTTTGCTACCCATAGAACAGAGGATGGTAAGGATATTCTCAGAGATGTAGCTAAGTTTATTAAAGAAAAAATTGCTGAGCTTAAGCTGGAGAAGGAGAACATCATGGGTGTTGGTGTAGGAATTCCGGGACCCGTGACGGAGGATGGTCAGGTGTTGATGTTAGCCAATCTTGGACTGGCTGATTTCAATATTGAGAAGGAAATGTCAGAGATGACCGGCCTCAGAGTTAAGGCTGGCAATGATGCTAATGTTGCTGCCATGGGTGAATACTGGATGGGCGGCGGCAAGGGCTATAAGAATCTTGTACTGATCACCTTGGGAACCGGTGTCGGCGGCGGTATCATTATCAAT
>JAJUHH010000438.1 GCA_029267975.1 Clostridiales bacterium | reverse complement strand
GCACGTCCAACATAAATGTAAAGCAATTGAAAATGCAATGAATTGACTGCTTATAGGAATATTTGAATTATGCATAAATACAGGCACTTACAGAAGTAGAATAAATACCTGTTTTGTTGTAAAATGTAAACTACAGCCGTAGTCCTACGACTCGTATATCTATACTATAATAATAGAAAATATTTGTCAACTATTTTCTTAAGAATTTTGTAATAGGAATGCAAAATAATGGTAATACATATTCTATATGCACTTGCTACAGGCAAAAAACTGCATAGTAAGGGACATATTTTATCTGATTGGTAAATTCAAAGTTTCTGGATGAAATTTTAATCGCATAGGGAAAGCTGCATTTTTGCTTTAATACACTGATACTCTTCGATCTTGTATTGTCACTTTCATGGATTTCAATGGGAAGTAACGCTTGGTTCTTCTCTATAATGAAATCGATTTTCGCCATGGATTCCGATTCCCAGAAAACAAAGGGATAATCCTTCGCCTGCAGGGATTGAGCCACATAATTCTCAAGTAAAGCTTTCAATGATCTTTTTATTTCTGAGCTTCCCTGCTCTTCCACTAATCTGGAGTATAGGAGTCCGGTATCCGGCAGATATAATTTAAAGTTGCTGTTCTCTTCATCATAAGCGTTCATGGAGATATTATCCGGGGAGCTAATAAGTTGCTCGGTGCTTATTCTGTTGCAGCGAATAATGTAATTGAGTCCGGCAAGCTTGCCAATCGCCTCTTTATACATTGCATGGGTGGTACCCTTGCGGATGATCTTATATTGAAACTTCTTATTCTCCTTCAGCAGTTGATGCGCCAGACTATCAATTACCTGTATCATCTTCAGGGCATCGCTGTCGGAATGATCCCTCTTGATATAATCACGGTAAGAGCCAAGAAGAAAGCTTTGTTGCTCTGACACATTCACGGTGCTGTTGAGATTCAGATACTCATTGATCATGGCCGGCATTCCGCCGATCTGAAGATATAACTGGTGGAGAGATAACAACTCCTTATGTACAATTTCAGGAATATTTGTGTTTGTATTAAAGTGATTTACAATGGCTTCTATGTACCATTCGTTCCCTGTGGCCAGCAGAAATTCATCAAATTCCAGGGGATATACCTTCAGCATTTGAAAGCTGGCTGTATTGACAGGCGAAAGCGGATTGCTGGAGAGTGCCAGGATAAAGGGAAAATCTGTCCTCAGTTGCTGCTCCTGTACTAAGGCTGCAGCTTCAGGACAGAAGCTGATTTCATCCAGAATTAAAATTCTTTCTTCTGGGGCTATTTCTTCGTCAATGTGAAAATACTCAACGAGCCTCCCAGACAAAGACTCTGAACTGTCAGAATGAAATAAGCTGTTCGTTACCGCTTCACGCTCAAAATTAATATAATAAATATGCTTAAAGAATGCTTTTGCAAAATCATAGGCAAGATAGGTTTTTCCTACACCCTTTGCTCCGGTAAGCAAAAGAACTTTTCGGGTGTTTTCAGATTTCCAGGTAATTAATTCATCAATGACTTTTCTCTTCAATGACAATCTGCTCCATTCTGTGCATCATTTTCTGAACTTATTAAGCATTTTATTTCATTCGTAATTTCTCTAAAAGCTCTGTAAAATAATTCGGCAACGGTGCTTTAAACTCCACATACTCCCTGCTGCTTGGATGAATAAAACCAAGCACACCTGCATGCAGGGCTTGTCCTTGCAGATGAAAGGGATCCTTACTGGGGCCATAGACAGTATCACCAAGCAAAGGATGATGGATACTGGCCATATGCACCCTGATTTGATGGGTACGGCCGGTCTCCAGGGAACATTCAATGTGGGCATACTGATTACCCAGGTTCTCCAGCAAGCGATAGTTGGTTGCGGCAGGTTTACCGTTTTTGTGATTGATCGCCATTTTTTTGCGATCTCTGGGATCTCTGCCAATAGGACCTTCCACTCTTCCACTTTCCGTCTTCAGAGTATGATAAACGATGGCCTGATATCTGCGGGTGATGGTATGAAGCTTTAACTGCTCGGCTATGAACTGATGCGCCTTATCATTCTTGCAGGCGACCAATATTCCGGTAGTATCACGATCAATACGGTGAACGATCCCAGGACGCATAACACCATTGATCCCGGATAATTCGCCCCTGCAATGATATAATAATGCATTCACCAGAGTTCCGCTTGCATGACCTGCAGCAGGGTGTACTACCATGCCTTTCTGCTTATTTATAATAATAATATCTTTATCTTCATAGACGATATCGATTGGAAGGTCTTCTGGGACGATTTCAGCCGCCACAGGCTCTGGCAGGCATATTTGGATGCTTTGCCCTGTTTTCACCTTTAAATTGGCTTTTACGGGCTTATCAGCCACAATCACTCTGCCCTCCTCGATCAGCTTTTGAATATAGCTTCGGGACAAATCGGTCTGCACGGTGGAGAGATATTTATCAATGCGTTCTCCGTTCTTCTCTTCTTCCACCACATATTCCAGAGTCTGTTCCAGGTCAGGGTCAGACAGCTCCAGTATTTCCTCCTCCATTGAACTCGTCCTTTCTCTTACTTGCATCAATCATTCTTCTGATTAGTACTAACTAATACTCATTTGAGTAATATCTAATACTCATTTAAGTGATATCTATTACTCATTGGCTTGGTGATATCAATTACTCGTTTGAGCTGGTATTATCAAAATTTCTATTAATTAGTATTATCTGTTACTTTTATATAAGTACTATCTTTTGATCTTTTGAAAAGTATTATAAAGTATTATTAATTACGCTTTGGATTAACACTATCTATTATTCTTCTGAGTCTGTACTCCTGTCAGTT
>JAJUHH010000437.1 GCA_029267975.1 Clostridiales bacterium | reverse complement strand
GGACACAGTCAACAATTCCGGGATAGAGTTCCGCTTCCTCCTTCTTAGAGATACAGGGGCCGATAAATACGGTGTAAGCATCGGGGTGCTCTTCCTTTAGCTTAGTACAATGGGCTTGCATGGGTGACAGTACCTTGGCCAGACAGGGAAGTGCTTCCGGATAATATTTCTGGATCAAGCTGTTGACCGTATGACAGCAGGAGGAGATGATGGGCTTATCCTGAGAGGAGCGGACCATGGCTTCATATTGTTTCTTTACAACAGTTGCACCTATCGCCGTCTCTTCAACTCCGGCAAAGCCTAACTTAATCAATGCTTCCCTCATGGTGCCGATATCTGCACCCTCATAGTTGGCAGCAAAAGCCGGTGCAATACTGGCATAGACCGGTCGGCCGCTGGCAATCAAATTCTTAGCAAGTGCTGCATCGTTTCTGATCTGCTTAGCGTTCTGGGGACAGGCAACAAAGCATTCACCGCAGAGAATACATTGTTCTTTCACGATGTGGGCCTGTTGATCTGCGAACCGTATGGATTTGACCGGACAATGGCGGATGCATTTGTAACAGTTTTTACAGTTGGATTTTTTAAGCTGTATGTAATAATTCATAATGCTTCTTCATGCCTTCTTTCCTTATTCATACTAATCTGGATAATATGTTATCCTGAAAGAAGGCATCAAAGTTATCCTTTGATACGCTGCATATCAGGTCTTCATCAATTTTTACACTGACGCCATCCGTACATCTTCCAAGGCAAAAAGCAGCAGAGAAGTTAACTTTGTCTTCCAGATGATATTTGGCAATTGCCTCTTTCATCTTCTGGATGATATCATAGGATCCCTTTAGGTGACAGGAACTGCCTACGCAGACATAGATATTCATAAAATTCTCCTTTCGCGCTGGGTATCTTTAGGAACTTCTATCAGTATAAAACTTTGTTAAAAAAATGTCAATGTTAATTAGTAATATAAATATGGGAAAATCAAATAGAATAATCGTTAGATATGTCGGAAGAAAAAGACAGGAAGCTTTGGTACCTGTCAATATGCCAGATACCGAATGCTTCCCTGATGATTATTATTCAGCTAAATATTTAGCATTGAGTTCAATTACCTCTGACATGGCCTCCAAGCCAGGAGCACCGATGGTATTGCGTTTGTTCACGCAGTTGGTCAGGCTGATGGCCTCATAGATATCTGCCTCAAATACCGGGCTGATGGCCTGAAATTCTTCTAGGCTCAGTTCCTCCAGTGAAAGATCTTTCCCAATACAGTAAAGCACCAGCTGACCAATGATACCGTGAGCATCCCGAAAGGGTACTCCCTTATTCACCAGATAATCAGCTGCATCTGTAGCATTGGTGAAGCCTCTTTTTGCACTGGATGCCATGGCATCCTTGTGAAAACGCATGGAGGAAAGCATCCCTGTGAATAAGGAAAGACATCCCTTCACAGTGTCGATTGCATCAAAGGTTAACTCCTTATCCTCCTGCATGTCCTTATTATATGCAAGGGGAAGGCCTTTCATAACAGTGAGCAGGGAGACCAGTGCTCCGTACACCCGTCCTGTCTTACCCCTAACCAGCTCAGCAATATCAGGATTCTTCTTCTGGGGCATAATGCTTGAGCCGGTAGAATAGGCGTCATCCAATTCAACAAAGTGGTATTCATTGCTGTTCCAGATGATGATCTCCTCACTGAAGCGGCTCAGATGCATCATGATCGTTGATAAGGCACTGAGTAGTTCTATGACATAATCCCGGTCGGCAACGCTGTCCATACTGTTAAGGGTGGGCCCGTCAAAACCAAGAAAAGATGCTGTGTAATTACGATCCAAAGGATAAGTGGTTCCTGCCAGGGCACCGGAGCCCAGAGGAGAGAGGTTCAGGCGTTTTTTTGTATCGAACAGTCTTTGCCTGTCACGCTTAAACATCTCAAAGTATGCACCCAGATGATGGGCCAGGGTCACGGGCTGCGCTTTCTGTAAATGAGTAAAGCCTGGAATATAGGTATCAAGGTTATCCTTCATCATATTGTGAAGGGTTAAGAGTAATGTATGAATTAGCTCGGAAAGGATGTCAATCTCATCCCTGATATATAGCTTCATATCCAGTGCAACCTGATCATTGCGGCTTCTTCCCGTGTGCAGCTTTTTGCCGGCATTTCCGATACGACTGATCAGGTGTGCTTCCACAAAGCTATGGATATCCTCATGTTCAGCATCAATGGTAAGCCTACCCTCGGAGATATCCTTCAGGATACCGGTAAGTCCTTCGATAATCTGATCTTTATCCTCTTCAGTTATGATTCCCTGTTTTGCCAGCATTGTTACATGCGCGATACTTCCTTCGATGTCCTGCTTATATAGTCTCTGGTCAAAGGAAATGGATGCATTAAATTGATGGACCAGCTGGTCGGTCTCCTTCGTAAATCGTCCGCCCCAAAGTTTCATGTAATCTACCTCGTTTCTTTATGAAAGCCATAAACATTACTATCCATGCTTTTCGTTATTGGTATTATATTAACTTAGAATGAATGAAGATGCAATAGCCAATTTATAATTATACAAAAGAACTTATATAAATTCATAGTGAAATTAACAAAAGAAGACCCACAGCTGAAAGCTGTAGGCCTATTCATGTTTTATAATCTGATCTTATTATAGATCATACAGTGCTGTATACTTATCCTTCAGATAGTTAATATAATAATCCGCATTAAACGCTTCCCCTGTGACATCCATCAGCAGCTGGTTTGTATTTTTAACAGCTCCGTATTTGTGGATGTTATCCCGTAGAAACTCACGGATTGGGGTTAAATTGCCTGCTTTTAAATATTCCTCGATGGGCATTTTATCCTG
>JAJUHH010000436.1 GCA_029267975.1 Clostridiales bacterium | reverse complement strand
GTGCGTCAGCTGCATGAAGCGCTAGATCAGGTCCGGGCAGAAGCGGTGAAGCTGGACCCTGACTTTAAGCTATATCTGGGGAATGAGCTGTTTTACAGTGAGTCAATCCTTGAAGCTTTGCAGGCCAAGGAAGCCCTGACCCTGGCAGGTAGCAGGTATATCCTTATAGAATTCAGTCCGGGAGTTGACTACCGAACTCTTTATCATGGACTGGATGATCTAATACGAGCAGGCTATGCTCCGATCCTTGCTCATATTGAGCGCTACCAATGTATGGATAAAAATGTGAAAAGAATACTTGAAATTATTGAATTGGGATGTTATATTCAGATTAATTGCGGGTGTTTGATCAATGGACAATTTAACAGAAAAGGAAAATATTATATTAACCTAATTAACAAGGGCTTAGTTCATTTTATCGCAAGCGATTGCCATGACAGTAAGCTTCGAACGCCTCGATTAGAGACAGTGGTAAGAGTGCTGCGCTCTAAAGTAGACGAGCGAGTTTTGGAGCGGATCTTGATCGAGAATCCCAGTAAGATAATCGAGAATATTTATATATAAACTTACATAAAGGAGTTACTTATGGGGAAGCAGACGAACGACGAGATTGAAATTGACTTAATAGAGATATTTCATGTTATACGGGCGAAGCTATGGATTGTAATAGTAGCAGGATTTATCACTGCGCTTTTAGCTTATCTGTATAGCAGCTTATTTATGACACCGATCTATACCTCCAGGTCCCAGCTTTACATATTAAGTAAGAGCAACACGCTTACAAGTCTTGCAGACCTGCAGATAGGAACTCAGCTGACACAGGATTATATGGTTTTGGTGAAGAGCCGGCCGGTTGTTACAGAAGTGATTAATAATCTGCGCCTTGATATGAAGTATGAGGAACTGGTAGATATTATTGAGGTGTCAAACCCTACAAGCACCCGTATTCTGGAGATAGAAGTGGATTATCCGGATCCAAGCATGGCGAAGATTATTGTTGATGAATTTGCAAGGGTTTCTTCCAGCCAGATAGCGGAGATCATGGATGTGGATGCACCTACCATCGTGGAAGAGGGCTTTGTAGAACCGGAACCTACCAGTCCCAGTAAACTCAGGAATACTTTTATTGGTGGTTTTGCAGGTGTGTTTTTATCCATTGCAGTCATAGTTGTCTTACATATCCTGAATGATACCATCAAGAATACCGAAGATGTAGAGCGCTATCTGGGACTTACTACTTTGGGACTGATACCAATTGAATCAGGCGGTGCGCTTCAGAGTAAGATCGATAAGAGAAAAAGAAAGCTTGCCATTAGCTCCATGAAGAAAGGTAAGATATAATATATGGAACAGATATCAATTGCAAAGAGAGTTGAACTTGATTATCGGGCAAATGAAGCATATAAAGCCCTTCGTACTAATATTCAATTTTGTGGGGACGATATTAAAGTAATTACCTTCACCTCATGTACACCGGATGAAGGTAAATCAAGTATATCCTTTAATATAGCCAAATCCTTTGCGGAGATAGGTAAGAAAGTCCTTCTTGTTGATGCGGACTTGCGAAAATCCGTATTAGCAGGAAGATATAAGGTGGGCGAGATACGCGGAGGCTTAAGTCATTATCTATCCGGGCAGATGGACCTTACTAAGGTAATTTATGAGACGGACATCCCCAATATGGACATTATTTTCTCCGGAACCTATTGCCCGAATCCGGCAGAGCTCTTAAGCCACCCCCGTTTTCAGAAAATGCTCACCCTTTTAAGGAACGAATATGCTTATATTTTTATTGATACACCACCTCTTGGCGCGGTAATTGACAGTGCAATTGTGGCAAAGGTATCTGATGGTGCAATCCTGGTAATTGAAGCCAATGCCATTAGCTACAGATTTGCACAGAATGTGAAGCAGCAGTTGGACAAGACCAACTGCAAAATCTTGGGTGTAGTACTCAATAAGATTCCCATGGAGAAAAACGGTTACTACGGCAAGTATTATGGCAAATATTATGGTAATTACGGGAGATAAGCTCTTGACACATCTGGCAACATGTAATATAATAATGAATCGTGACGTGAGAATACTTGAGACAAAGCCCCGGTAATAGTATTTTTGAACGTGAAAATATTCGAGAATACATCTTCATAAGGAGGTAAACCGATGAAAACTTTTATGGCTAGTCCAGCAACAGTTGAAAGAAAATGGTACGTAGTTGACGCTACAGGACATACATTAGGACGTCTCACATCAGAGATTGCAGCAATTTTAAGAGGTAAGAATAAGCCAACCTTTACACCTCATATAGATACAGGTGATTATGTAATAGTTGTAAATGCAGATAAGATCAAGGTAACAGGTAAGAAGCTCAGCCAGAAGATTTACTACAGCCACTCCGATTATCCGGGCGGTATGAGGGAGACCACTTTAGCTAACATGTTAGCAAAGGACTCTACTGAGGTAATCAGACTTGCAGTAAAGGGCATGCTTCCCAAGGGACCTTTAGGAAGATCAATGCTTACTAAATTACATGTATTCGCTGGTCCTGAGCACACACATGCAGCTCAGAAGCCCGAAGCATTAGAGATTAAATATTAATCAGAGGTTGAAAGGAGGAAATAACATTGGCTAAAGCAAGATATTACGGAACAGGCAGAAGAAAGAGCAGTATCGCAAGAGTTTACCTTGTACCTGGCACAGGTAAGGTTACTATAAATAAAAGAGACATGGATAATTATTTCGGATTAGAGACCTTAAAGTTGATTGTTCGTCAGCCTCTCGTTGTTACAGATACCGTTGATAAGTTCGACGTATTAGTAAATGTTAGAGGTGGCGGTTTCACCGGTCAGGCTGGTGCAATCAGACACGGTATTTCCAGAGCGTTATT
>JAJUHH010000435.1 GCA_029267975.1 Clostridiales bacterium | reverse complement strand
ATATCAGACACCTTCTAAAAGCAAAGGAAATGTTGGGTATGCGTCTGCTGGTGCTGCATAATCTGTATTTCTATAACCATATGATGGAAGAAATCAGGGCGGCCATCAGGGAAAAACGATATAAGGAATACAAGAGGAGGAAACTGGAAGGATTTGTTAGGAGCGAGGATTAAATGCGAATAACATTGAACTTATAGAATAACTAATCAGGAGGAATATGATTATGAATAATGTTTTACTCTTAACAACAGATACTACGGGAACTTCAGGTTCCTGGATTATTCTGCTTGCCGAAGTGGCATTCTTAGGTCTGTTGCTTTATTTCATGTTAATCCGTCCACAGAAGAAGCAGCAGAAGAAGATGAGCTTAATGCTCTCGACTCTGGCAGCAGGTGACAGCGTATTAACTTCAAGTGGTATGTATGGTGTGGTTATCGATGTTATGGATGAAGTTGTCATCGTAGAGTTCGGTAACAATAAGAATTGCAGAATTCCCATGAAGAAGAGCTCTATTGTAGAGATTGAAAAGCCGAATACGGAAAAGTAATCGTAAGGCTGATTCCTTACGTATGTAAAAGAAGAAGGAAAGAACGATGCATTATCATGCATGCTTGTTCTTTCCTTTTTCTATATCAGATATTCATATCGCCGGCAGATACTTCACAATAAGGAAGCTGGAATTAACAATGTGCCAAAGCTGGGCAGAATAGATCATGATATTCCATACAGCGATACCCGCCAGATTATATTCCTCAACAAGTCGTAGGATTGATGCAAGGGTTACGCTGTTAACGAACCATACGGTATGCTCCACTTCCGTACCGTATTTTTGCTGAGTATAATAAAAAAAGGGAGTTTGTGAAATCTCATCAAATAAGATTGGCACACCTGCCCCAAGGGCCAGGGTGACGGCTGAGGTCGGGGTTAGAGCATTGGCTCTGCTGATACCCGGCCTATAGGGCAGCTCCCAGTCATAACCGATGACCTCAAGACCTATGCTGGTTGTGCTGGGATTGATCCCATCAAGGGTGTAATCAAGATGGTTTTTGATAGCACGATAGGAGGTAATAGGAAGCGGAGGCCCCTCATTATAGCCCCAGTCAAGATTTATGAAGGTAAAACCACTGACATAGGGCTGCAGTCTTGCATAGTCCACCACCGGAAAGCTTACTTCACCTTTAGAATAATCAACCGTAGCATTTATGGTTAAGAAGAACTGGTATCCTTCCTCAAATAGCCTTGCAGAAAGGTTGGAAAAAAAGATCTCAAATAAGGCCAGATTGCTGCTGTTGATATTGCCGGTGACAAGATTAATTCCATAATAACCCTTCTCCCTGAGGATACTTAATATATTGTTGATATGCTGCTGCTGATAGACTTCATTCAGCAGGATATCATAGGTCGTTTCAAGGACCTGCTCCCCTGTGGGCGTCAATATGGTAAGAACCATCAGAGGTATGGTTCCAAATTCAATGGCTGTCTGAATAACCTCTTTATCATCATAATAAGTACTGATTTCCCCTCTTCTCATAACGGTGTAATTAAATACGGACAGATAGGTCAGGTAAGGGAGGGTTTTGCGTAAGGTATGCATATTGATATAAGGATAGGCAAAACCATTGGTAATGATTTCTCTTTGGACGTCATAGCGAATAACCAACCGCTCCCCCGGATTAATATATTCTCTGCCTGCAAGGGATGGATTATTTCTTAATAATTGAATCTGAGGGATACCAAAGGTATTGGCAATCCCGGGTATCGTATCTCCTTCCTGAACGATGTAGATCTGCTTTGGATAACTGATTACTATGGTCTGCCCAGGAACCAGGTTGTAGGGATTTACTATCTCATTGCTCTGTATCAGCTGATCTGCGGAGACACCAAAGTTTGTGGCAATCATTTCTATGGTATCTCCGGGCTGTACAACATAGATATTCATAAACATTACCCTCCAAAGGCCATCCTATACCAATTCTATTTTATATTTATCCAACCAGTAATTTATCTGCAGCAGATAAGCGATCAGCTGCGGTCCTGCCATTAATTGTCCATACCAGGGTTTGCCGTAGTCGGAAGGTGAATTCAGGAACTGCCTTACCTTTGATGCATCTATGAGAGGACGGATAGGTGCATTGGGATCGGAGAGTACATCTAAGAGCCTTCCTCCCAGCAGTCTTTCATAGTCAGGATGGTAGGTCTTTGGATAGGGACTCTTTCTGCGATACAGTATTTCGTCAGGAACCAGACCTTTTCCTGCATTTCGAATCAAGCCCTTCACCAGGCCGTCCTTATATTTCATTTCTCTTGGTACATTCCAGACATACTCCACAATACGATGGTCGGCAAAAGGAACGCGGGCCTCCAGGCCGGAGAACATACTGCAGCGATCCATACGGTCTAATAGGGTTACCATGAACCACTTCAGATTAAGGTAAGCGATTTCCCTGTGACGTGCATCCTCCGGACTTTCCCCCGCGAGCCTGGGGGTCTCAGCCACGGACCGCTCATAAACCGATTGAACATAGCCGTCAATATCGATAGTATGAAGCAGGTCCTGGGATAGTAAAAGCTTTCGGGGTGCTGTACTTACAGACCAGGGGAAGGTATTCTGATTCATGAGCTCAGGTCTGTGAAACCAGGGATATCCTCCGAAGATCTCATCCGCACATTCTCCGGTGAGAGTAACCTTTGTTTCCGCAGCAACCTTCCTGCAGAAATACAAAAGGGAGGATTCTACATCCGCCATATTGGGAAGATCCCGGGCATCCACGGCCGGATAAAGGTTATCTGCCAGATTGAAGTTATCACATTCCAGATAAGTATGTTTACTTCCGATATGATCGATCATAATGTCCACATAGGGGCGATCCTGGGTGGGCTGGAAGGAATT